>CAJQLW010000096.1 GCA_905479325.1 uncultured Flavobacteriales bacterium | reverse complement strand
GGTTTCTTTCCTTGGTAAAATTGATAACCGAAGCTTATTTTTTTTGCAACGATTGAGTCAATTGGGTTTTGAGCATAAGAAAAACTCAAGCTCGCAATAAGTAGCGAAATGGCAAGTGTTAAGGCTTTCATAAGGTATTTTTATTTCTGTTAAAATTATCACCCATCTTTTAATTTCAAGTAATAATGAATGGCAAGTTGAAATGGTTTATTAACATGTCGACAGGTTGTTATACATTGACAAGTAGGTTGCTTTTGGTGGGTGCGGTGTTTTGGGTGAGCGGGTGCAGTTGGGTTTTAATTAGCTAGATTGCTTCGTCATGGTTCCTCGCAAAGACGGTTACTTAAACTTTCTTGCACTTCAATTCCGCCAAAAGTCAGATAGGCGCAAAGACTGTTTCATGATTCTCGCAGAGACGGTTCTGAGGGTTTGTTCCGTTTTAGTAGGAAGGGTCTTTCTTTACTCCACATTCCTAATTCCTAATTTCTCACCTCGACTAGGCTCGGCGCATCGCATTCCTCATTCCACATTCTACATTCCTCATTATTCATTCCAAATTCCACACTCCCTCGCAATGTGAAAAACCATGTTTAAAAGTCGCTAAGATCATGGCGCAAACCTGCTCGAAAAGACAGTACTTTAGAAGCTTCTAAGAAAATTTATGGCTGAAGAAGTAGAATATACGGAAGACAACATCCGCTCCCTCGATTGGAAGGAACACATTCGCATGCGACCCGGCATGTACATTGGAAAGTTGGGCGATGGAACTGCTTATGATGACGGAATTTATGTTTTAATCAAAGAGGTTCTCGACAACTGTATCGATGAATTTGTAATGGGAAATGGAAGAACCATTGAAGTTTCCATTAAAGACAAAACCGTAAAAGTTAGAGATTACGGAAGAGGAGTGCCACTCGGAAAAGTAGTTGATGTGGTTTCAAAAATCAACACCGGTGGTAAATACGATTCAAAAGCATTTAAAAAGTCAGTAGGATTGAACGGTGTGGGAACCAAGGCTGTAAATGCCCTTTCTACGTATTTTAGAATTGAGTCGAACAGAGACGAAAAAACCAAAGTAGCAGAATTCTCTAGAGGGGAATTAACTCACGACGGCCCAATTGAGGCTTCTACCCGAAGAAAAGGAACGAAGGTTGTTTTTACGCCTGATGAAGAGATTTTTAAAGGGTATCATTTTAGAACGCAGCACATTGAGCGTATGCTGTGGAATTACGTTTACCTGAACCGAGGGCTTACCATTATTTTCAACGGCGAAAAATACCACTCCGAAAGAGGGCTGTATGATTTGTTGGAGAAAAACATGTCAGACACGCCATTATACCCCATAATTCATATTGAAGATGAGGATATTGAAGTGGCAATTACTCACACCAATTCATACGGCGAGGAGTATTATTCTTTTGTGAATGGCCAGCATACCACCCAAGGTGGAACGCACCAAGGAGCATTTAGGGAGGCGGTGGTAAAAACCATTCGAGATCACTTTCAAAAAGATTACGACGCCGTGGATGTGCGCTCATCTATTGTGGCAGCCGTTTCTGTGAAGGTAATGGAGCCAGTTTTTGAATCGCAAACCAAAACCAAACTAGGTTCAAACGATGTTGGTCCTTATGGTCCTTCCATGCGAGCCTTTGTGATGGATTTCTTGAAAAAGCATTTGGATAACTTTTTACACAAGAATCCGGAGGTGGCAGGGGCGTTGCAGCGTAAAATTTTACAGTCGGAACGGGAGCGAAAGGATTTGGCAGGAATTAAAAAACTTGCCCGAAAAAGAGCCAAAGAAGTTTCACTACACAACAGAAAGCTAAGAGATTGCAGGGTTCATTTTAACGATGAAAAAAAGGATCGAAAAGATGAAACAACGTTGTTTATCACAGAGGGAGATTCGGCTTCGGGCTCTATTACGAAGGTGCGTGATGTAAACACTCAGGCAGTTTTTAGTTTAAAGGGTAAGCCTCTAAACTCTTTTGGACTAACGAAGAAAATTGTATACGAAAACGAAGAGTTTAATCTGCTACAAGCAGCGTTAAACATTGAAGATGGTTTGGACGATTTGCGCTACAACAAAGTAGTGTTGGCAACGGATGCCGATGTAGATGGAATGCACATTCGCTTGTTGTTGATTACCTTCTTTTTACAGTTTTTTCCGGATTTGGTGAAGAACGGTCATTTGTCGGTTTTATCGACACCGCTTTTTAGGGTAAGAGACAAAAAACAGACCTTTTATTGTTACTCGCCGCAAGAAAAGCAAGATGCAATTAATGCCTTAAAAGGCAAAGCTGAAATTACTCGATTTAAGGGACTTGGAGAAATTTCTCCAGATGAGTTTAAAACTTTTATTGGCGAAGAAATGCGTTTAGAACCTGTGGTAATCGGGAAGGAATCGGTGAATGAGTTGCTGAGTTTCTACATGGGCAAAAACACTCCAGACCGACAAGAATTCATTATTGAAAACTTGAAAGTAGAATTAGACATAGAAGACGAGGCGGCAGCCTAAGAAGAAGCAGTATGGCAGAAAACGAAGAAAATAAGAACGCTACACCTGACGGTAATCAGGAAGAGGCTCAAAACCAAAAGCCACAGAACCAAGAAGGAGGAGATGAAACCAATGAGGTTTCTGAAGGTCTTGGCAATGTGATTCAGGTCTCTGGCATGTACAACGAATGGTTTTTAGACTATGCGTCGTACGTAATTCTAGAAAGAGCGGTTCCCCATGTGAACGATGGGTTGAAGCCGGTTCAGCGCCGTATATTTCATTCCTTAAAAGAACTCGATGATGGGCGTTACCATAAGGTGGCGAATGTGATTGGAAACACCATGAAATATCACCCTCACGGAGATGCTTCTATTGGCGATGCAATGGTGCAAATTGGGCAGAAAGAGTTGATGCTTGACTGCCAAGGAAACTGGGGTAACATTTTAACTGGCGACCGTGCAGCAGCGCCAAGATACATTGAAGTTCGACTGTCAAAATTTGCATTAGACGTCGCCTTTAATGCTAAAACAACCTATTGGGCAAGCTCTTACGACAGTAGAGGCAAGGAGCCAATAACGTTACCCATGAAATTTCCGCTTTTGTTAGCGCAAGGAGTTGAGGGAATTGCAGTTGGACTCGCGTGTAAAATTTTACCACACAACTTTAACGAGCTAATTGATGCTTCAATCGCCATATTAAAAGGCAAAAAAACCAACATACTTCCAGATTTTTTAACTGGCGGTATGGCAGATTTTTCTAACTACAACAATGGCTTAAGAGGTGGCCGAATTCGAGTTCGAGCAAAGGTTTCACAACTCGATAAAAAAACGTTGGTTATAACGGAGTTGCCTTTTGGTTCAACCACCACCAATTTGATTGATACGATTTTAAAAGCCAACGAAAAAGGTAAGATTAAAATCAAAAAAATAGAAGACAATACGGCAGAGCATGTGGAAATTTTAATCCATCTACCGCCAAATGTTTCGCCAGATAAAACCATTGATGCCTTGTATGCTTTTACCGGTTGCGAGGTATCCATATCGCCCAACTCTTGCGTTATTTTAGACGACAAGCCTCACTTTATGGGAGTGAATGAAATTTTGGCTATTTGCACCAGCGAAACCAAAGAATTACTGCGCAGAGAGCTTGAAATAAGGAAAGGAGAACTGGAAGAGCAGTGGCACTTTTCTTCGTTGGAGAAGATTTTTATTGAGAACAGAATTTACCGCGACATTGAGGAGCAAGAAACCATGGAGGGCATTATGAAAGCCGTTCACGATGGGTTGAAGCCTCACATTAAGCACCTGTTGAGAGAAGTAACTGACGACGATGTGAACCGTTTGTTAGAAATTAGAATCAAGCGGATTTCAAAATTCGACAGCTTTAAAGCAGATGAGCTCATTAAACGAATTGAAGACGAGATAGAAGAAATTAAAGGTCACTTGGCTAATTTGACAGAGTTTACCATTGATTACTTTAAGCGAATTAAAGAAAAGCACGGAAAAGGAAGGGAGCGGAAAACGGAGATAAAATCGTTTGAAAACATTGATGCAACAAAAGTGGCTGTAGCAAATACCAAATTGTATGTAAATATGATTGAGGGTTTTATTGGTCATGGGTTGAAGAAAACAGAATCTGAATTCGTTGCAGATTGTTCTGACATTGATGATTTGATTGTGTTTAGAGAAGATGGTGTGATGGTGGTTCAGAAAATTCAAGCAAAGTCGTTTGTTGGGAAGAACATAATACACGCAGGAGTCTGGAAAAAAGGCGATAAGCGAACCATATACAATCTTATTTACCAAGACGGTAAGGCTGGTAAAACCATGTCGAAACGTTTTGCAGTAACCTCCATTACAAGAGATAAAGAGTATGATGTAACAGCAGGTTCTCCTGGCTCTAAAATCTTGTATTTTTCGGCAAATCCGAATGGTGAAGCGGAAGTGGTACAAGTGCTACTTCGTCCAAAAGCGAAATTGAAAAAGTTGAAATTCGACTTCGATTTTGCCGATTTGGCGATTAAAGGCAGAGCTGCCAAAGGGAATACGTTGAGTAAGAATTTAGTCTCTAAGATTAAGTTAAAAGAAGAAGGAACTTCAACTTTAAGTGCAAGGAAAATTTGGTTCGACGATACGGTTCAGCGAATAAACACCGAAGGGAGAGGGGAGTTGTTGGGAGAGTTTAAGGCAGAAGATAAAATTTTGACCATAACACAATCAGGTTATTACAAGTTAACTGGAACCAATGTAACTACTCATTTTGAAGAAGATTTAATTGTTATTGAAAAGTGGTATCCGCGAAAGCCAATTACGGCAATTCATTATGATGGTGAGAAAGAAGATTACTACGTAAAGCGCTTCTTGGTTGAGGATACAGATAAAAAGACTCTTTTTATAACCGAACACGAAAAGAGTTTCTTAGAGTTGGTCTCTACAGATCATCATACGGTAATCGACATTAGTTTTGCAAAACCAAGAGGCAAAGAAGCGAAGGAAAATGAAATGCTGAATCTGCTCGATTTTATTTCGGTGAAAGGAATGAAGGCGTTGGGCAACAAGTTGAGTTATGATAAGATCAAAGCAGTAGATCGGATTACTGGTGAACAAGCTGCTGAATTTTTGAATATTGAATTGGAGGAGTTAGAAAAGGATTTTTATCCGGAACCAAAAGAAGAGGAAAAGCCTGCAGAGGAAGTTGAAGATGCGTCTAATGAGGAGGATGATGCTAATGAAACCGAGTTGGAGAATGAGGAAGAGAAGCCAAAAAGCGAAGAGCCGCCTTTGTCTAAAAAAGATATTGATACTCCGAGCGATATACCGTTAGAAATTGAAGCGCCAAAAGTTGAAAAGCCCAAGTCAGAGGCACCGAAACCAAAGCCAGCACCGAAGAAAACAGAGAAGAAAGATAAGCCTGACACTCCTTCTTTATTTGATGATTTATTTTAATTCGATATGATAACCATAATCATCATTGTTCTAACGTGTTTGGTTTCTATTCCTGCATTTAGCAATAGAGATTTCTTTTACCGATTTGATTTCGCTCCTTACACTGTCAACGAGCGCAAGGAGTATTATCGTTTTTTAACGCACGCTTTTTTGCATGGCGACTGGACGCATTTGTTTTTCAACATGTTCGTGCTTTATACCTTTGGCAGAGCTGCACAAGGGTATTTTGAAGTTTATTTGGGAAATATTGGATTACTGTATTTTGTTTTGTTGTATTTGGGCGGTATTATTTTTGCAGTTTTGCCAACATTTAACAAGCATAAAAACAATCCAAGTTATCATTCTATTGGTGCGTCAGGAGCAGTTTCTGCTGTTCTGTTTTCTTACATTATTTTTAGTCCAAGCTCTGAATTAACCTTGCTGATTTTTCCGTTCTTCGGGTTGCCCTCCATTGTTTGGGGTATAGCTTATTTGGCGTATGAGCATTATCAATCCCGCAAGGGAAATACCAACATTAATCATGATGCTCACTTAACGGGAGCACTATATGGTATTGTTTTTACGCTAATTACTGTACCCAAATCACTTTCTTCATTTATAGATCAAATCACGTATCTCCTAAAATTTTAAATATGTTTTCAAACTACGTATGTTACGATAACAAGTTTTACGAAGAAGATAAACCCATTTTTAGGTTGAATCGTGCAATGAAATTTGGGGATGGAGTTTTTGAGTCGATTCGAGTTGTTTCAGGCAAAGTAAAATACCTCGATTTTCACATTGAGCGAATGAAAAAGGGCCTAGATGCACTTGAAATAAATTGCTCAAAGGGCGACATAGAAATTCTAAAGGTTTGCATAGAGCAATTGCTCATAAAAAATGAAATTGAAGGAGGTGCTACATTGAGAATAATAGCACAACGTTCAGGTTTGGGCAAGTACACACCTGAGGCAAATCAGGTGTTTTTCTACATTGAAACAGAGCGTCTTTCGGAAGATAACTTCGTTCTAAATAAGGACGGGTTTAATTTGGGCATTTCTGAGAAAGTAACCATTTACCCGAATCAATTCTCAGGGTTAAAAACATTGAATGCATTGCATTATGTTATGGCCGGCAAAGAAAAGCTAGAGTCAAATTTCGACGAGTTAGTATTGTTAAATCCTGAAGGCTTTTTGGTGGAGGGAGCATCATCCAATTTGTTCTTGGCGAAAGGGAAGAAAATTTACACTCCTGATTTGAAGCACGGCCCTATTGCAGGAGTTATGCGCCGAGTTGTAATTGGAAAGCTATTGCAAATGGGCTACGAAGTTGAGGAGTCAAGTTTAGTTCCTTCAGACTTAGAGCAGGCCGATGAAATTTTCTTCACCAATTCCATAAAAGGAATTCAATGGGTTGCGTCTTATGCCAAAAAGAGGTATTTCAAGAAGGTTTCCACCAAATTAGTGGAGAGGATTTAAGC
>CAJQLW010000095.1 GCA_905479325.1 uncultured Flavobacteriales bacterium | reverse complement strand
GCATTTAATTTGTTGTACGACGTGGGTTCAAAAGACGAGGATGAAAACAAGACCGGTTTTGCTCACTTGTTTGAGCATTTGATGTTTGGTGGCTCGGTAAATATACCCTCTTTCGATGGGCCTTTGCAGGCGGTAGGCGGTGAAAATAATGCCTTCACGAGTACTGATATGACGAATTATTACATGACGCTGCCCAAAAATAATATAGAAACTGCCTTTTGGTTAGAGTCTGACCGGATGCTGAGTTTGGCTTTTTCTGAGAAAAGTTTGGAAGTGCAGCGGCAGGTGGTGATTGAAGAATTTGCTCAACGATATTTAAATCAACCATACGGAGATGTTTACTTGTTGTTAAGGCCTTTAGCGTATAAATTACACCCTTATCGTTGGGCAACAATTGGCAAAGAAATCAAACACATCGAAACGGCAACTATGTCCGATGTAAGAGATTTTTTTCAGCGTCATTATTATCCTGGAAATGCAATTCTCTCTATTTCGGGAGACATAGAGTTTGAAGCAGTAAAACGATTAACCGAAAAGTGGTTTGGAGAAATTCCTGGAAAAGAAAAAAAACGAAGAGAATTGCCAGTAGAGCCATTCCAAGAAGAGGAGCGCGTGCTTGAAGTGGAGCGAAATGTTCCACTCAATGCCCTTTACTTTGCATACCACATGCCTGCTCGAACAGAAGAAGATTATTATGCAGTTGATTTATTGTCAGACGTTCTTTCTAGAGGAGACTCTTCGCGATTTCATGAGCGACTGTTGAAAAAAACTTCTCTATTTGCAGAAATCAATGCATTTGTTTCTGGAGATCTTGATAAGGGTCTTTTCATGATTTCTGCAAAACTTTCAGAAGGTACGAGCTATGAGTTAGCCGAGCAGCTAATTGAAATGGAAGTACAAGACTTGATTGAAAATGGCATTGCCGAACAAGAGTTAGAAAAAGTAAAAAATAAGGCAGAGTCAACGTTTGAGTTTGGTAAAACCTCGGCGTTAAATAAAGCCATGGGACTTGCCATAAGTGCATTAATTCAGTCGCCCGACTTGTTTAATACCGAATTTCAGTTGTATAAAAAGGTAACTGCCTCAGACTTACAACGAGTGGCTCGAACAGTGTTGAGAAAGGAAAATCGTTCCAAGTTAATTTACAAAGCAAAAAAGGATGATAAATAGAAGTATTGCACCGGTTCAGAATCCTATAGAACACATTGAGTTTGTCAAGGCTCAAACGGTTAAATTGCCTTCGGGAGTTTTGTGCCATAGCGTGATGCAAGAAGATTGTAAGGTGGTTGAATTTGAAGTTGAATTTGATGCGGGCTCAAAGTTTCAAGAGAAAGCATTGGTTGCCGCAATGGTGAATAATCTTCTTATGGAAGGTTCTGCAAATTACTCTGCTTTCGAAATTGCCAGTTTTTTTGATAATGAAGGAGCTTTTGTAGAAGCTTCATGTAACGCAGATAAAGCTTCCGTAGTGTTGCACTGTTTAGAGAAGAGTATTCCAAAGCTGCTGCCTTTTTTGCACGAAGTGATCATGACTGCCAATTTTCCACAAGTAGAAATTGAAAACTACTTAACGTTAAATAAGCAACGACTTCAAGTAAACCTAAAGAAAGTGGCTTGGGTGGCTAGAAATGAGTTTATGGAACAGCTGCTAGGGAAGGAGCACCCATACAGCTGGAAAATAGAGATGGAGGATTATGAGCAGTTGAAAAAAGAAGATTTAGTTTCATTTTATGATAACTACTACAAAACTTCAAATTGTCAAATCTACATCGCAGGAAAGGTTACAACAAGTGTTATCAATGTCGTTGAAGAAGTATTTGGTCAAAAAAAGACACATCCTTTTCCTAGAATCAATCTATTAAATGAGAGCTCAAACGAGTCGAAAGAGTTTCACGTTGTTGAGCAGGATGGAGCGATTCAGTCTGCTATTCGCTTGGGGGTAAAAACAATCAATCGAAAACATGAGGATTTTCCGGCGTTATTTGCAGTAAACACTATACTTGGAGGGTATTTTGGTTCACGGTTAATGAGCAACATTAGAGAGGATAAAGGATATACCTATGGAATTGGCAGTGGAATTATACACTTTAATCAACTTTCTTATTTCGTTGTTTCAACTGAAGTTGGAGTTGAGGTGACCAAACCTACGTTAAAAGAGATTGAATTTGAAATGAACACCTTGCAAGAAAAATTGGTTTCTTTGGAAGAATTGAGTTTGGTTAAAAATTACATTCTCGGTAACATCATGAAAGGTTTCGATGGGTCGTTTAGCGCGATGAGTCGATTTAAAATGTTAAATCAGCATGGGTTGGATTATGGTTATTACGAAAGTTTAGTGCAAGAGGTAAATGAAATAACGCCTGAAAAAGTTAAAGCAATAGCTCAACGTTATTTGAACTTTTCTGAATTGAAAAAAATAATTGTTGGAAAACTCTAAATTTGTAGGCAACCATTGAGAAATACTTCGTCAAAGGAGTGAATAAATAGAAGAATTATGAAAAAAATAGTGTTATTCTTGGCCGTAATTATTGGTTTTGCGGTAAATGCAAAGGCTTCCCACGTTTTGGGAGGAGAAATAAGTTGGAGATGTTTGCCGAATGGGCAGTACATTTTTTCCATGGCAATTTACAGAGATTGTACGGGTATTCAATGGACCTTTCAAAATGAGACCATAGATATTCAAGGAAATCCTCTTCCGCGAAATGCTCCGGGAGGTTCGGTAGTTACTGGTATTCCAATGAAGCCAGATCGAGTTCGTTTTCAGTCGTCAAATAACGGGGACACTTCGCCGGATTGTATTCCTTATGAGAATTCAAAATACAGTTGTGCTAATTCCGACCAAGGAACAGTGCAGGCTTTTTACTATAATTCTGATCCAATCACCTTGAATGGTACACCGCCTTCTGCAGGTTGGAAATTTTTCTGGGAATCGCCTTGTTGTCGACCGAATGATATTGAAAATGTGAACACGAACGGTAGCATGTTGTTGAGAGCAGTGATGTACCCTGGGCCAAATGGTCTTCCTGCAGATCCTTGCTTTGATTCTTCACCTATATTTAAGGCTCTTCCTACTACATTAATTTGTAGAGGATATGAATTTACTTACAACCATACAGCTATTGATGACGATTTAGATTCATTAATTTACTCTTGGGATCGTCCGTACAACCCACCACAATCAAACCCTCAGGCGTTGAACTACAAAATTGGTTTTTCTCCAACAAACCCAACTCCTGACCGTAACCGAAACATCAATAATATACCTGCAACATTAAATCCTTTAACTGGAATTACTCAATTAGCAGTTTACAGTGGTGTTGGAATTAAAAAGTACATTACCGTGGTGCAAGTTGATGCCTACAGAGAAGGGCGTCGAATTGCAACCGTTTATAGAGAAATTCCAATTTCAATATTTGACTGCCCCGACTTACCTGGCTATCCTGGGGTGCAGAATAAAGTGCCCACAGTTTTAATTGATGGAGTGCCAACCAATAATACAGTAACAACGATCACTGCGGGACAAGCTGTGTCTATTCCAATTCAGGTAATTGACAATGATAGGATTAACCTAGCGCCATTCTCTCAGATTTTAACCATGGTGCCCGATGGTCTATTGTTTACACAGTCTAAAAAAGGACCGTCAAAAGGATATGCCGGAGATCCAACTGGTGATCCTTGTACCATATCAAGTAAAGATGTTCACCCTTGTGCTTATTTAGCAGGAAACCCTGCTCCATTTGTTGACGCTACAGCTACTCCACCGGTAACAGTGGTAAAAGGTTTGGGAGTTATAGGTGTTGAATTTAAATGGATTACCGATTGTAAGCACATTCAAACCAGAACAGGTTTCCCGGGAACGAACCAAGGAATTTATAACTTTGTGATGAGGGTAAGTGATGACCATTGTCCAATTCCGGGGATTAACTACCCAACTGTTACCGTTAGAGTAAAAGATCCTATTCCGTTAACAGATCCAATTATGAAAGGAGTATCTGTGCTCCTAGATGGAACAACTATTTATAATTGGGTTCCACCATTGGATTCTGCTCGTCAGTTTAATCCACCGGAAAGAAGAAATGACCACTATGAAGCTTATTCTTCTAAAATTGGGAATGGACAAACGCCCTCTTTTTGGTCGCCTCTAAATACATTTATTACCAATTATCAGCAAGACAAGAGAGCAACAGACTTTTCACCTTACGGCCTTAATAATCCATTAGATCCGAATAGTGGTTATAATATCTTAGCTCCTGATGGCGCGCAACAAGGACTTAGTTTCGACTTTTACGTAAGAATGAGAACCTTGTCAGGTTGTACAGATACGAACACATCTGTTTGGTCTGATCCTGCAAGAATTATGGAAGTAAATTCTACACCAGTAGGAGTGTTTCCTGACCCACCAAGGTCAACAGCTCGATTAACTTGGAATACGGCGAAAGCGCCAAATGCTAAAACGTATCCTTACTTTACGTACGAATCTCCAACACATTATTACATTTATGCAAACGATTCTATTGCCAGTGGAGGTGTTGCGGATAAAGACAATTGGTATATTGTTGGTGATACAAACGCTACCACTTATACTGTAGGGGCAACAACTTGTAACGATTATGTGGGCTTTAGAATAGAAGCAAGGGACACTGTAATTACATGGAAAGAAGGTTCAGGTGTTCGCTCTGATAGTTTAGATACCTTGTATTTTAGTACATTCAGTACAGTAGATACCATGTTTATGGAGTCTCTATCGTATATTCCAGATCCAAGTTTTGATACCATAGAGGTACAGGCTGATGGTACGGTATTCTTGCGAATTAACTTGCAAGGAAAGTTGACTACCGGTAGGTATAATATTTACAACGGAAGTATTGCTCCAGCTAATTTACTTACCTCGGTGAATGCTTTAACAGACTCAGTTGTTGTGTTAAGTGGGGCTCAGGCTGCAATTCAAAACATTGTAATTGAAGCGCTCGATGCATGTGATCCCAATAATATCACCAATAGTGCAGTTTACAACACAATACTTCCTGTAGGGTCTTTAACTGATCCTTGTGCGGGAGAGTATACCTTAACTTGGAACCAACCAGGAGGATTTCCAACCAATGTATCAAGTTACAAAGTGTATGCTGACTTGGATAATGGAAATGGATTTCAATTGGTTGAAACGATAAACAACCGTAATACAACATCTGCTGTAATCGGAGGTGTAAGTAGAGGAAAAACGCTACGCTACAAAGTAGAGGCATTCGATTCTAGAGGTGCAATTAACATTTCAGCGATACATGAATACACGGCTAGTTCTGATTTAGCAACCAATGACTTGGTTCCTCCTCCAACTCCACGTTGTACCTATGTGAATGACAACGGAACAGTGAAGTTGTCATGGATACCTGCAATTGATACGGTAAATAATTTTGCAGATTATGAAATACAATACAAGAGAGCTTCAGAAACAAATTGGACTGTTTTTGTTCCTCCTTTTGGCGAGTACGATATTGAAGACTCTACAGAAACCATTACAGGAATTAACGCGCAAATTGAGCAGTATGACTTCAGAATAACAAGTTTAGCAGGTTGTGCAGGAGATTCAGCAATGGCGTATGAAGAGATTAGTTCTATCTTTTTACGAGCTGCTCCAAGAGATAATATTCCTCAAACCATTACTGATTTGCAGTGGAACCTTACCGGAATAGATTATGGAGAACGGAAGTATCCTTCAATTTATGCTTCTATTTTTACTGATCCATTGTCATTTTTAAAGTCTGCTTTAAATCCCGGAATTGATGAGCACGTTATTCCTTTTGACACTTGTAGAGTACCTGCAAGCTATAGAATAAATCACATTGATTCTATATTTAAACCTGCAAATGGTTTTGTTTGTGAGGTACAATCAAATGTTGCAGATACTGTTCATTTAGTAGATCAAGAGCCTCAACCTGAGCATTTGGCGATGTTAAGCTTTAATGTAACGACCAATCAGCTTGAAGCATATTGGTTGGGAAGTAGTGAGGATGCTGACAGTTTAACATTTAACTCAATTAATGGATACAATTCTGGCTTGCCTATACTGCAGCCTTTGACTGAAAATAACAAGGCGATTGACATTAATGTCCCAGGAAAGTTCTATGCATTTCCACGAAACACAATTGATGCCACTGATACCGCCCGCAGTGTTGGGTCTTTAGCAAAAGATAAATGTGACTTTGTAACTTCAGCGCCAATTAAATACCATAAATCAATGGATGTTGACTTAGAATGGGTGGTTTGTGATTCAACGAATATTGTTACTTGGACGCAGTACGTAGGATTGAATTCTGAATATGGAGTTGAATACGAGGTGTTCTACAGAAAAGAAGGGCAAACTCAATGGCAAGCAGTGCCAAATTCAGTAACAACTGATTCTACTTTTGATCATATTGTTGATGAAGGCGGTTTAAAGTACTTCTATTATGTACAAGCAAAATCATTAGATCCAAACACTCCAAGTTGGGTAACACCTAACTCAAATGTTGATTCTATAGAGTCAGTGTTTGAAGATGACCCAAGGTATTATTATTTAACCTATGCAACGGTATTACCAAATAACCAAGTTGAGATTGAGTATTTTAGAGATACGTTAACGCCAGTTAGAGGGTATACTGTATTCAGAGGTGATAATCCTAATGAAATGTTTCCAGTGCAATATTATGATGCTGAAGAATTAGAAGGAGAAGAGCGTTTAACTTATATTGATGTTGAGGCAGACGTTGATGCTCAGGAATATTTTTACCAGGTAGTATCAGAAAATGAATGTCAAATTCTAAACAGTAAATCGAATCTAGGAAGAACGATACATCTAGTGATACAATCTGACGATGAAGGTTTAACCAACACATTGCAATGGAACAGGTATTTGGATTGGGATAGTACAGTAGCGTATTACAATGTCTACAGAACATCAAGTCCAATTTACTCAACCGAAGTATATGCCAAAGTAAAGCCAAATAGCGCATATGACTATAATATTTATGTTGACGATATTTCTGATGAGGTAACTTCAAACGGTAAGTTTTATTACCGAGTTGAGGCAGTTCAAGGTCCTTTTAATTCTGATGCAGTGAATGGATTTACAACTGACCTAACTTCTGAGGTTTCGAATTCTAATATTGCAGAGGCATTGCAAGATCCGTTGATGTATGTTCCAAATGCTTTTGCTCCAGATGGTGTCAATAGAAAATTTGGTCCAAAAGGTCAGTTCTTTGAATTTACAAAGTTCGAAATGGTTATTTACAATAGATGGGGAGAGCAAATTTTCATAACCAACGATATAAATGAAGGTTGGGACGGAACTGTAGAAGGAAAAGATGCAGCTATTGGATCTTATGTATACATGATTCGTTATTTAGACGGAGACGGGAAAGAAAAACGAAAGAAAGGAACAGTTACTCTAATTAGGTAATGATTCTTTCACATAAAAGTTTGGAAATGGGAGCTAGCAATAGCTCCCATTTTTAGTTTTAATTAACAGCCATTGCGTCTGTAGAATGTTTATTTTTGCCTGCTTAAAAAAACGCCACTATGAGTAAAAGTTCTGAAAGCCGTTTTCTTCCTGAAGGCCTCACGTATGACGATGTATTGCTAGTTCCAGCATATTCTGAGATTATGCCTCGCGAAGTAGACATCTCGTCACAGTTTACAAAAAAAATACGTTTAAACACTCCAATCGTTTCTGCAGCCATGGATACGGTTACGGAATCTAGCCTAGCAATTGCTATTGCAGGCGAAGGCGGTATAGGTGTTTTGCATAAAAACATGAGCATAGAAAGTCAGGCTGCTGAGGTACGAAAAGTAAAGCGTTCAGAAAGTGGTATGATTCAAGATCCAATAACGCTCAATGTAGAAGCTAAGGTTTCTGACGCGTTAGAGTTGATGAAGGAGAACAAGATTGGAGGAATTCCTGTGGTTGATGCTGACAAAAAGCTCATCGGAATTGTAACCAATAGAGACTTGCGTTTTCAAAAAAACTTATCTGAAGATGTGGTAAATGTAATGACTTCGGAAAACATCATTACGGCAAAAATGGGCACTGACTTAAAAGAGGCAGAGCAAATATTGCAAGCACATAAAATTGAAAAACTCCCGGTTGTTGATGAACACAACAAACTCATTGGTTTGATTACTTACCGAGACATTATCAAGGTAAAAGAACGACCAAACGCTTGTAAAGATTCTTTTGGTAGATTGCGAGTTGCTGCCGCTGTAGGTGTAACCGGCGATGTAATGGAACGTGTAAAGGCATTGGTAGAAGTTGGAGTAGATGCTGTAATTATAGACACGGCTCACGGACATTCTGCAGGAGTAATTCAAACCTTAAAGAAGGTAAAATCAGAATTTAAGGAGTTAGAAGTAATTGTTGGAAATATCGCAACCAAAGAGGCCGCAATCGCATTAGCTGAGGCAGGTGCAGACGGTATTAAAGTTGGAATTGGCCCTGGCTCTATTTGTACTACAAGGGTAATTGCAGGTGTAGGAGTTCCTCAGTTTTCGGCCGTAATGATGGTGGCAGAAGCTCTTCAAGGCACTGGAGTTCCTGTAATTGCTGATGGAGGATTGCGTTTTACAGGAGACATTGTAAAAGCCTTAGCTGCGGGAGCTGACACGATTATGGCAGGTTCATTGTTTGCTGGTGTGGAAGAATCTCCCGGCGAGACAATAATATATGAGGGTAGAAAGTTTAAAGCCTACAGAGGTATGGGCTCTCTAGAAGCCATGCAAAAAGGCTCTAAAGATCGATACTTTCAAGATATGGAAGAGGACATTAAGAAATTAGTTCCGGAAGGAATAAGTGGAAGGGTTCCATTTAAAGGAACGTTGAGTGAAGTGATTTATCAAATGATTGGCGGAATTAGGGCTGGAATGGGCTATTGTGGTTGCGCTACCGTTGAAAAGTTAAAAACTGATGCCACTTTCATTAAAGTAACACACGCAGGAATAAGAGAAAGTCACCCGCACGATGTTACCATCACCAGAGAAGCTCCGAATTATAGTCGTTAATTTTTAAAATTGATAA
The DNA here is from genome assembly GCA_905479325.1 of uncultured Flavobacteriales bacterium. Lineage (GTDB taxonomy): Bacteria > Bacteroidota > Bacteroidia > Flavobacteriales_E > Vicingaceae > NORP294. Next base: position 21,134 of record CAJQLW010000095.1, on the reverse strand, counting down.
ACATGAATAAATTGAAATCTTTATTACTAGTTCTATTTACATGCTCATTATTTGCTGTTCAATCCCAAACTAAAGACGAGGCAGTTTTTATTGATTTTGGAGATGAAAAAGTAACGAAAGCAGAATTTAAAAGAGTTTACCAGAAAAATAACAGTGGTGAAATCATTTCTAAAAGCACTGTAGATGAATACTTAGATTTATACATCAACTTTAAGTTAAAAGTAAAGGAAGCTGTAAACCTAGGAATGGATGAAGATAAGGCTTTCGTGAAGGAGCTGTCTGGTTACAGGAAGCAACTGGCTCAACCTTACCTTACCGCAGATGGGATTATGGAAGAGCTGAAAAAGGAAGCGTATGATAGACTTCAGTATGACATTAAGGCTTCTCACATATTAATAAAAGTAGATCAAGATGCTAGCCCAGAAGATACTGCTGCAGCATACAAGAGAGCTGTTCGGGTAAAAAAGAATCTGGAAAATGGTCAAGATTTTGAGTTAATGGCGAAGCAGTATTCAGACGATCCTTCTGCTAAAACAAATGGAGGGAGTTTAGGATATTTTACCTCATTCTATATGGTTTATTCTTTCGAATCAGCTGCTTACAACACAAAAGTGGGTGAGATTTCTGAAATAGTTAGAACTCAATTTGGATATCACGTACTGAAGGTTGAAGACAAAAGAACTGCAGTTGGAAATATAAAAGTTGCTCACATTTTAATTTCAAATGACAAGGAACTTTCAAAAACTGACGATCCGGAAGGAAAAATCAGAGAGATTTATTCGAAGATTCAAGAAGGTCAAGAATTTGAAGATTTAGCTGCTCAATTTTCAGATGACACGAGAAGTTCTTCCGAAGGAGGGAAACTGCCCATGTTTGGTGTAGGAAGAATGGTTCCTGAATTTGAAAATGCTGCTTTTGCATTGAAAGCCGATGGGGACATTTCTGAACCGTTTTCTACCCCTTATGGTTGGCACATTATAAAAAGAGTAGAATATGCTCCAATTGGCTCGTTCGAAACTGTTGAAGCAGAACTAACTCAAAAAATTAAAAAGGATAGCCGAGCGAATCTAAGTCAAGCTACGGTGGTGAATAAAATTAAGAACCAATACGGTTTTAAGGAAAATTTAAAAGAAAGAGATGATTTTTACAAGCTAATCGACTCTACTTTCTTTAATGGAACATGGACTGCAGAAAAGGCTAAGGGACTATCAAAGGAGTTGTTTGAAATAGGCGAGAAGTCAGTAAGTCAGCAAGATTTTGCATCCTATTTAGAAGCGAATAAATCCAAAAAAGTAATTGATGCGAGAGTGTTGGTCAATTCTCGCTATGAAGCCTTTAAAAAGGCAACAATTTTAGAATATAAGAATGAGAAGTTAGATGAGGAATACCCTGAATTTAGATATCTAATGCAAGAATATCACGACGGAATTTTACTATTTAACCTAACCGACGAGTTGGTTTGGTCAAAAGCGGTAAAAGATACAACCGGTTTGCAAGCGTTTTATGAGAAGAACAAAGAAAACTACAAATGGGATAAGAGAGTTGACGCTGTTGTGTTTTCTGCCTTGAATGATAAAATTGCTTCTGAGGTGAAAAAGATGCTTAAAGAAGGTAAGGAGTTGAAGGAGATAATGGAAGAAATCAACAAGCCTTCTCAATTGAACTTAAGGTACGAAACTAAAAAGTATTTAAAAGGAGAAAATGACGTTGTTGATCAGGTAACTTGGGAAAAGGGAATTTCTAAGAATGTTTCATTAAACGGAAGGGTTCAGTTCGTTCAAATTGTAGAAGTACTTGAAGCTACCTATAAAACACTTGACGATTCAAGAGGATTAATAACTTCAGATTATCAGAAGTTCTTAGAAAAAGCATGGATTGAAAAGCTTCGTACCAACAACAAATTTGAGGTAGACAAAAAGATACTGAAGGAGTTGAAAAGTGAGTTAAATTAATTGATTTGAGGCTACTAACAATTGTACTTTTTTGTTTGTTGATCAACCTGAGCGCTTGTGGTTTATTTACTACAGATGGTGATAACTCGCAAGCCGCAAGAGTTGGCAATGAAATATTGTTAGAAACAGATATACCAAGGTTTACCAATGAGGAAAGCAATGGTGACACCTTGGCTCAACGTCAGCTTTTTATTGAGAATTGGGTAAAAGAAAAACTGCTCTTACAAAAAGCATTAGAAAACCTTTCTCAGAATACTGCAAACTTTGAGAAGCAATTGGAGAATTATAGAAACTCGTTGCTTATTTACAACTTCGAAAATCAGCTAATTAATCAGAAGCTAGACACGGTTGTAAGTGAGAGGGAGTTGAAAAAATACTATGCGGCCAACATTAATAATTACAAACTTCGAGAAGCCATTACCAAGGCAATTTTTGTAGCGAGTCTTAATAGTGCTCCAAATATAGATTCTCTGCATCAGTGGATTTATGAAGACCTTCAATATTATAAAGAAGATTTAAGTAGCTTTTGTTCTCAATTTGCGATTGCCTGTCACTTAGATACGGTTGAATGGATACCATTAGCAAAAATTAAGGAAATTGGAAAGCTCACCGCTGATAAAAAACTTAATCTTACTGTAGGAGAAAATTTAATTCAGGATAGTTTAAGAACAATGCACATTGATGCGTTTGAAATTAGAGAGAAGGGGGAAACAGCACCATTTTCTTGGGTGAAGGGCGAATTGAAAAGCATTATTTTGAACAAACGAAAAATTGAATTGATTGCAAACGTAAAACAAGAAATATACGAGTCTGCAACGTTAAAGAAGGAATATGAGATATATGAATAAGACCTTTCTAGGAATCATCTGGTTGCTTTTTTCAGCATCTACAAGTTTCTCTCAAAACGGTGTGGTTCTAGATGAAGTGATAGCTGTTGTTGGAGATCAAATTGCTACAAAATCTGAACTAGAGAATCGTTATGCAGCCTATCTAAGCCAAGGTTCAAACGTAACAGACAATACAAAGTGCCAAATATTGGAGGATATTTTATATTCTAAGATACTCGTTAATCAAGCTGAATTGGATAGTGTTGTTGTAGATGAAGCAGAAGTAGAGGGTACCATAGACCGAAAAATTAGCTACTATATGGCTCAAATTGGCTCTAAAGAGGCCATGGAAAGTTATTACAAGAAAACCATTACTCAGATCAAAGCAGAGATGCGAGATGATACTCGTGAGCAATTGGTGTTACAGCGAATGCAAGGAGAAATAACTTCCGGTAATGCAGTGACTCCTGAAGATGTCCGTAATTACTTTAACAAAATACCGAAGGACAGTTTACCGCTGATTAATGCTGAAGTGGAATTGGCTCAAATTTCCATTTATGCTAAAACTCCGCCTTCTGCGATAAAAGATGTGAAGGACAAGCTAAATGCTTTTCGCAAAAGAGTAAACGAGGGAGAGAAATTTTCTACCTTAGCCTTGCTTTATTCTGAAGATCAGGGCTCAGCCTTAAAAGGTGGCGAGATTGGTTTTGTAGGGAAAGGTGAAGTAGAGCCAGAATTTGGTGCTGCGGCGTTTAAACTGAAAACAGGTAATGTATCACAGATTATAGAGACGAGGTATGGTTTCCACATTATTCAATTAATTGAACGAAGAGGTAGCAAAGTAAATGTTAGGCACATTTTATTAAAACCAAAGCAAGATGCAGCTTCTTTTGAGAAGGCGAAACAAGAACTAGATAGCATTGCGGTAAAGATTAGAAGCGGCGAAATAACATTTGCCGATGCTGCTAAAGAGTATTCTGAAGATGAAACTACCAAAAACAATGGAGGGATCATTGCGAACCCACAGACAAGTAGCTCTATGACTCCAATGGATGAGATCGACCCTTCTCTTTTCTTTGTCATCGACAATATGGAAGTTGGAGAAGTTTCTAAACCTGTAGTTATTAGTGACCCTCGTTCTAAGCCTGGCTATCGAATACTGAAAGTTGTAAAACGAACGGAGCCACATAGAGCAAGCTTGGAAAAAGATTATCAAAAAATAAAGTCAGCGGCTTTAGCAGAAAAAGAACAAGAAGTGTTACAGGAATGGATTAGAAATAACATTTCAAAAACGTATATTAAGTTGAATTTAGAGTATTGCGCCAATTGTAAATTTCAGCAGGCGTGGATCGAAAACAGTGTAAAATAGTATGAAGCAATATAATTCAGACGCCGAAGCAGTTGATGCTTTAGTTCAGAAATACAATACATTAAACCAAGAAATTGGGAAAGTGATTGTTGGACAAAAGGATGTTGTTAAAAACCTTCTAATTTCAATTTTTAGCAACGGACACTGTTTACTCGTAGGTGTTCCAGGATTAGCCAAAACCTTATTGGTAAATACGGTGTCGGAAGCTTTGGGCTTGAGTTTTAATCGAATTCAATTTACACCCGATTTAATGCCTTCTGATATAATAGGTTCTGAAATTTTAGACGAATCAAGGAATTTTAAGTTCATACCGGGTCCTTTGTTTTCTAATTTAATTCTGGCAGATGAGATCAACAGAACTCCACCAAAAACACAGTCGGCCTTGCTAGAAGCAATGCAAGAAAAGAAAATTACAACGGCTGGTAAAACCTATGAGCTCCCTAAACCATTCTTCGTATTGGCAACGCAAAACCCTATTGAGCAAGAAGGAACTTACCCACTTCCAGAAGCGCAATTAGACCGTTTTATGTTTAACATTTGGTTAGACTATCCGAATTTAGAAGATGAGATTAACATTGTAAAGTCTACCACAACAAACTTTTCGGCAAGTGTAAACAACGTGATGACCGGTGAAGAGATAATGTTCTTTCAACAACTAATTCGAAAAATACCTGTGCCAGACAATGTGCTAGAATATGCCGTTAAATTGGCAGCAAGCACAAGACCAAATACGACAAGTTCTCCCAAAATGGTAAATGACTTTTTAAGTTGGGGAGCAGGTCCTAGAGCTTCGCAGTTTTTGGTAGTGGGCGCAAAGTGCCATGCAGCAATCCACGGGAAATACTCTCCAGATATTGAAGACGTAAAAGCTGTCGCTGAGCCAATACTTCGGCATAGAATTGTTCGAAATTATAAAGCGGAAGCAGAGGGGTATTCGATAGAAAGAATAATCCAAGAGCTACTCTAATTTATTTACTGCCCTTTTTCAAATTCTCTTAGTTGATCGTCTGCCTCTTTTAATTTCTTTTCTGATTCTTCCAGAATTTTAATAGCGGCGTTCTTATTGGCTACGTCTTCTTTTTTAAAAGTCTTTTTGGTTACAGTGGTTGCGGTTCTTCCTTTGGGATCTGCCCAAGCAGGAATAACTTCGCTAATAAACTGCCAGTAGTTTCCTCTCCAAGCATAGGCATCGAAAGTCACATCAGCTCCATAATACTCGTAAATTCCTTCTAAAGTAGAACTCGGAGGCGCTAGGTGGCTGAATGAGATTCTTGCAGACTCTTCCTCATAATTCAGGTTCATTGAATTTTGACCACCAAATTCAAAAATTACTCTAGACTGTAGGGAGCGATTATCTCTAAATATGGGCGCTCCAAAATTGGTTTTACCCAATTTGTCAAACCACAAAACTTCTATGTACTTTTTGTTGGTTAATAAGTCATTACCATTCCATGCTAAAAGGGTATAAAAGGTTTGGAAGCGAGACTCTACGGGAATTATTTTATAATACAGTGCCGACAACCAATTTTGTGAATTCAGTTGTTTGTTAATGAGCACTTCTCGCTCAAATATTGAATCGTTAGGTTGCAGCCTCTCCAATTCGTAGGAGTTTCCGATTTTTTTAAGGAGCAAGCATTCGTAACGATTAGTTCCGTCTAAGTAAGAAATTTCCCAATTAAAAATGCGGAAAGCAGAGTCAGGTGAGGTGAGAATACTGATGCTTTTTACCTGATCAAATGAAAATTGAAAAGCTTGCTTTAAGTTCGTCTCAAACGACAATTCCTGAAGGAGTAACTGACTTAAGCTATCTTTTTCTTTACGAGGCAATTCTTGCAAAACCGAACTAGCTAAGTATTCTATTCGGTTCTGATCAATGTTTACCTGCTCTTTTGTGTGGTTCAATTTGGCCTCCGTTTGCGCTATAAAGCTAAAGTGAATGCCAAAAAAAAGTGCAATTGCTATTAAAATTCGCATTTCATAAAGTTAGAATGTTAGCGAATATAAAACAACAATTGCACCGAAATCGTATAAAATTGCCAAACTAAATGTGCAAGGCTTCTTTTTTCGCTAAGAGTTCATCTTTGGTTTCTAAAACGTCTGGATCATCAACACAACAGTCTACCGGACAAACGGCGGCGCATTGTGGCTCGTCGTGAAACCCAACGCACTCGGTGCATTTGTCAGGTACTATGTAATAATAATCAAGGCTTACTGGCTCGTTTTCAGCGTCAGCGCCAACTACATCTCCATTTCTAGTTTTATAATCTGCAGCAACTCCTGTTCCGTCTGAAAATCTCCATTCTTCGCCACCTTCATAAATTGCGTTATTTGGACATTCAGGCTCACAAGCTCCACAGTTAATACATTCGTCAGTTATAATAATTGCCATTGAGGTCTAGTTTATGTTTGTAATTTTGTAGCGGAACCAATAAACAAATCAAATGGTTCAACTCACCGACAAAATTAACGTTTTAAGTAGAAAGTATACATGAATTTAGAGACGAAAAAATCAACACTTATTGCGTTAGGCTCTTTTTTTAAGGAAGCCTTATCTCTGCACGAAAACAAGTCGTATGAGGTTCAAAATAAACTGTTAGCGAATGAGGTAGAACAAGCGGCCGAATTAATTGAATTGGCGCACCATGAAAATGGTTGGTTTACTAAAGATTCCGTTAAAGCTGTATTTACCGCATGGGCGAATTCCTTAGAGGAGAAAAAGGTAGTGAAGTGGTTGTCGAATTATACGTTTAAAAATGTTGAAGCACAAAAAGTAGGTGTAATAATGGCGGGAAATTTACCGTTGGTAGGTTTACACGATGCACTTACAGTAGTAATAAGCGGACATCACTTACACGCAAAACTTTCTACAAAAGATAAGAGTTTGGTGATGCTTGCTTTGAAGGTAATTCAAAAATTGTTAGGCGAAACAAATTCGATAAAGATTGTTGAGCAATTGAAAGATATAGATTCTTTGATTGCTACAGGTAGTGACAATTCTGCTCGTTATTTTGATTATTATTTTAAAGATAAAAAACGAATCATTCGAAAAAATCGTACTTCGATAGCTGTTATTAATGGAGGTGAAACCGAAGAGGAATTGCATGGTTTGAGTCACGATATTTTTCGGCACTTTGGTTTAGGTTGTAGAAATGTGACCAAATTGTATGTGCCCAAATCATATGATTTAGATTTGATTTTTAAAGCGCTTTTTCATTATCAAGAAATTGGAAACCATAACAAGTATGCTAACAATTATGATTACAACAAAGCAGTGTATCTTTTAAATCAAGTGCAATTAATTGAAAATGGATTTCTACTCATGAAGGAGGATGAAGGTATTCACTCGCCTGTTGGTGTTTTGTTTTATGAGTTTTATGAATCAATTGAAGCGGTAAGAAGCACAATAGAAGAGAAAAAGGACGAGTTACAGTGTGTGGTAACAAATGAAGAATTACCTTATAAAGTACCTTTTGGTAAAGCTCAAGCTCCTGAATTATGGGATTATGCAGATGGTATAGATACGGTTGAATTTCTGTTAAATTAATTTATTGAAATTCATAGGCTCCAGCATCGGGAAGACCATCTGAAGAAGGTCTAGGTTTATTGTTTAAATCTTGAGGTATACTACTCCCGATTGTCACGTTCCCTAGGTTTCTTGCCCTTGAATTATCATACAGCTCAAAATCATCACCATCAACATCGTTAAAAATTTCATTCGGCGGATTTTTAAGTATTGAGATGTATTTATTCGCATCCGAGGTGTTCTCGTCAGTTTTTAAAATAGAATTTAATACACTCACGTTCGCACTGCCATTGTTGATTACTTCAATGTTGAATTCAGTTTCTGCTGAGCCATAGACGATAGAGTTTCGTATCGCTACATTTGGCGTGTCTACAAAAATAGTAGAACCAACGGAGTAGTTGTTTTTAATGAAAACTGCCTGTGTTTCTCTGCTTGAGCCGCCAGTGTAATTTGCAAAAGTGCAATGATCAAATCGCCAATTACCTCGGCCTTGAACAACGGCATTGTATTCATTACAATTGCTTATCACTGTGTTTTCTGCTACAACATTAAAATAGGCGGTGAGTAAACCAACACCAGAGCAGTTTTTTATAATCGTATTCTTTAAGCTTAAGTTGCCAAGTTGCGTAGGGTTGCCATTTAAAAATAAGGCTTCGGCTTGAATGCCTACAAAGGCATTTTGAATGATGGCGTAATTTATTTCATTAACGGCACCCTCATTGATCCAAATTCGATTCCACTGTCCAGGTAAATCTTCAAATCCCGGTTCCAATCGATCGCCTCTAAAAATTACAGGCTTCTCTTTTGTTCCTTCTACCTTGAGTGTACCTCCGCGATAAACCCACATACCTCCGCTGTTGTGAAAATGGATCTTAGTTCCTGCTTCGATGGTAAGTTGATCTAGCGTATCAATAGCTATAAAGCCGTAAACCACTATTGGTAAACTGTCCGTCCAAGTTATATCTACCGGCGGAACAGCATCGCTGCAAGGCCCTGTTAAACAAGTAAAATCAGGCAGCCCCCTGTTAAATGAAGTTGGGGTGTAATAAATCGCATTTTGCCCCCATGCGGTCAAGGTAATTCGTTGTCGGTTTCCATTGGTAACAAACTCTATAAAGTCTTCAATAACAAACGGATTTAGCGTATTGTTAGGGTTTACCGTAACCTCTATAAATCCAAAGAGGCTATCTTTTGCAGGAATTTCTATGTTTTGAAAAGTATTACCGGAAAGACCGTCAATGTTAATTCTAAAGTTTGAATTTGTGCCACCGTTTAATCGAATCGAACTGATTTTTATCGGTTGTTTGTGAGGGTTAAAGATTCGAATGTCTTTAGTGACTGAACCGATTGTTGTGAAAACGGTATCAAAGCTAACTGAATCTGAAGAAAAGCGCAGTTGAGCTGAACTGTCCTCGATGAAATTTTCATCGCGTCTGCAAGAAAATATAGTAGCAATAATAGTAAGTAATAACAGAATGCGATTGAATCTCATAAATGCAAATATATGCTTAGAAACGAACAATCCTCAGAATATTGTTCTACTTATTCCAAGCTTTTAACAAGGTGATTAATTCTTGTTGCATGGAATTTGTTTTGTCTTTCGCATACCAAAGTTGTACTTCTTTCACAAATTCACTATAATCGCCGTTTTCTATTTTTTTAAATTCCGATACCATCACTTGAGCAGTCTCTGGCCTTGGACCCCATGTTCCAATTACCTCCAGAGTAGATGAATCTAGTGCAATTAATTTAGGAATAGAACGCCCACCATTGGTTAAATACCCATCCATTATTTCTAAATTCTCATCTCTAAGAATAAGCTTTACATCAATTTGATTGTTGTGTTCGGTAAGTTTGTTGAATACTGGTACATTTTGCGCCGCATCTCCGCACCAACCTTCCGTAATCACTAAAAATGTCATTTTTCTAGTTAGGCCTTGTACAACATCTTCAAGTTCTGGTAGTAACTGAATTGTTTTATTCAGTCGTTTCATGCGTTGAACATTCATTTTACCATAGCCAACCATGGCTTCGCTTTGTTTATCTCCTGTTGTTTTCCCTTCGGCAAGTAAATCTGTAAGTAAGGTCATGTACTGGTCATAATTCATTGCTGAATGCAATACGGCTTCTGTTATAATGGAGTTGGATTGAGCTTTCATCTATTTTTTCTACAAATTTAAGCTCTTAGTTTAACACGAAGCGTAATAAATACGACAGTCTTAAAGTATACTTTTGCAAACAAACTTATAAGGAATATGAAGCGGCAATTTATTGAAACGGCTGATGGTTCTACCTCGATTTACATCGAAGAGATGGATGAGCACTACCACTCAAAGCATGGTGCTATTGTAGAATCGAATCATATTTTTATTGAGAATGGACTGCTGAGTAAGCGTGAATTAGACAGAATTCATGTGTTTGAAGTGGGAATGGGAACTGGTTTGAATGTATTAACATCAATAAAAGCATTACAACTGAATAAGCTGGCCATAAATTACAAGGCTGTAGAAGCATATCCCATAAAAATGGAGGAGTTGCCGTTCATTAACTTTTCTAATCTTTTAGGGGTTGAAGAAGTGTTATTCAAAAAAGTTCATGAGTGTCCTTGGGAGGAAGAAGTTCAGCTGCTACCTCATTTTAAACTCACCAAATTCCAATCAAAGTTAGAGGTGCTTGAGTTAGGGCAGGAGCAATTTGATGTTGTTTATTTTGATGCATTCGCACCAGAAAAACAAGAGGAAATGTGGACGGAAGCGATTTTTAAAAAACTGTTCAATGCCTTAAAACCCGAAGGAATTCTAGTTACCTATTGTGTAAAGGGAGTAATTCGAAGGTTGCTGCAGTCAGTGGGCTTTACAGTTGAAAAATTAAAAGGACCTTTAGGAGGAAAGCGCGAAATGTGTCGAGCAACAAAAGTTAAAGACTAAAATTCGAAGCAAATGTTATAAGTTGGGGTGGAATAAAGACAGGAACAATGCTCGGCTTATTTTTTGATCAACTTTTATCCTTTAATTTTCAACTTTAATCTAACGAAGTGAAACCAGAACTCAAACAAAAAATAGAAACAGCGAAAGCAAACCGGAAGGCTATTAATAAGTTTTTGGGAAAACTATCAAAACGTCCACCCAAAAATTTAGACGATATTTTTCATGAGGAGCATGATCAAGCATTTGAAAAAATTGACTGCTTAGATTGTGCAAACTGTTGTAATACGACTTCGCCTATTTTTTATGATAAAGATGTTGAGCGAATGGCAGCTCATTTTAAAATGAAACCGGGCAAATTTTTCGACGAGTACTTAAGAATAGATGAAGATGGTGACCAAGTTTTAAAATCGTCTCCTTGTCCTTTTTTATTGGAAGACAACAAATGCATGGCCTATGAGTCTCGGCCAAAAGCGTGTAGGGAATTTCCTCACACCAACCGTAAACGAATGCATCAAATTTTAGATCTTACGGCTAAGAATACAAGATTGTGCCCGGCAGTTGCTGATGTAGTAACCAATATGATGAAAAATTAGGTTGCTAAATAAAAAATCCCGCTCTAAGGCGGGATTTTTTATCATTTAAAGTAATCTTTCATTCGTTCAAAAAAACCTTTGTCCTGTTCTGTTGGATTTGGAGCAAAGTTCTCTGAACCTTTTAATTTTTCAATCATTTCTCGTTCTTCTTTAGAAAGAGCCTGCGGTGTCCAAACATTAACGTTTACCATTTGGTCGCCTGTTCTGTAACCGTTTACTTCAGGAATACCTTTATTTCTTAATCGAAGAACTTTTCCTCCCTGTGTTCCGGGTTCAATTTTAATTTTTGCTTTTCCGTTTACAGTTGGCACGGTAACTTCGGTTCCCAAAATTGCATCGGGAAAAGGAATGTACAAGTCATACAAGATGTTGTTGCCATCTCGCTTAAGTTCTTTGTGCTCTTCCTCTTCAATCTGAACAATTAAATCTCCGGCAACACCATTTCTTGCGCCCATGTTTCCTTTTCCAGAAACAGATAATTGCATGCCATCTTCAACTCCAGCAGGAATTTTTAACTCTATGGTATCGTCATCTTTCACAATACCGTCACCATGGCAAGAGTTACATTTATTGGTAATGATTTTACCATCTCCACCGCAAGTAGGGCATGTTGAGGCCGTTTGCATTTGACCTAGAAAAGTATTGGTAATTCGGTTAACTTGTCCTGCTCCTTTACAGGTATCGCAGGTTGTAAAACCACCTGAACCACCTTCAGCCCCTGAGCCTGAGCAAGGTTTACAGCTAACATACTTTTTTACTTTAATTTTCTTTTCCACTCCGTTAACCACATCGGCTAAGGTCATTTTTACCTTCACTCTAATGTTGCTTCCTCGGTTAACTCTTCTGGCTCCGCGTCCGCCGCCTCCGAAACCACCGAAGCCTCCGAAGCCGCCACCTCCGCCACCGAAGATGTCGCCAAATTGAGAGAATATGTCATCCATATTCATTCCGCCGCCGCCAAAGCCACCGCCGCCGCCCATTCCTGCATGGCCAAAACGGTCGTATTTTGCTTTCTTCTCCTCGTTGCTAAGCACTTCATATGCTTCCGCTGCTTCCTTAAATTTATCTTCCGCTTCCTTATCGTCAGGATTTTTATCTGGATGAAATTTAAGGGCAAGTTTGCGGTACGCTTTTTTTATTTCCTGCGTACTAGCGTTCTTTTCAACTCCTAATACTTCGTAATAATCTCTTTTAGCCATGTCTGGTTTTTATTTTCCTACTACTACTTTGGCAAATCGAATTACCTTTTCTTTCAATGTGTAGCCTTGTTCCACAACATCTACAACTTTTCCCTTTAAATCGTCAGATGGTGCAGGAATTTGAGTAATTGCCTCGTGAATCTCACTGTCGAAGTTACTGCCTACTATGTCGGTCATTGGCTCCAATCCGTTAGATTTAAAAAGATTAAGAAACTTGTTGTAAATTAAATCTACTCCTACTTTCAAACTGTCATAGTCATTGGTCTCTTCCATTGACTTTTTGGCACGTTCAAAATCATCCATTACAGGAAGAAGCGCCTTAAAAATGTCCTCTCCAGCTGTTTTGTACAACTCTAATTTTTCCTTTTGAGTTCTTCTTCTGAAGTTATCAAATTCAGAATACAATCTAAGGTGCTTATCTTTTAATTCTTGAATCTCAATGTCTTTCTTTTCAGAATCTGATAGTTCTTCTTCTGGGTTTGAATCTTCGGAACCTGTAGTTTCTTCGTTTTCTGCTGTATTTTCTACCTTTTCTTCTTGCTCTTCTACTGAGTTTTTCTCGTCTTTCATTTCTGAAGTTTTTATTATCTAATGCGCCGTTTCAAATGCTTTGCCAAAAAATGTCATTGCCATATTGACAGAAAAAAAGCCCGCCTTTGGGCGAGCTTTTACTAAATGTGTTTTTTTTGGTTACTTGGCAACTAAGTTGTTCAATAACATTTCTAAGTTAGGCCCTCTAACGCTATTTCCTTTCCCTACAATGATTCCATCACCGTCAATTAATACCGCAAATGGAATGCCTGAGAATCTGTAATCTGCTCTTGGAGCTGTATCCCAAAATTTTAAATCACTTACATGATTTGGCCAGCTCAATTTGTCTTGCATAATAGCGTTTTGCCAGCCTCTGGCATCTTTATCTAACGATACACTATATACTGTAAAACCTTTTCCATTTTCAAATTTTGAATTTTTGAACTTGTTGTAATTTGCAACTACATTAGGGTTTTCTCTTCTGCATGGGCCACACCATGAAGCCCAAAAATCGATCAGGACCATTTTACCTTTTAAATCAGACAAAGCAGTAGGTTTTCCATTGGGATCGTTTAATTTAATTTCAGGGGCTTTATTCCCGATATTTAATCCAACGGTTACTTGCTCTCCATTGATTGTAACTGTCTTTTTAGGTGCACTTGAGTTGGTAAATGCTAACAGAAAAACTGTGGAAGCAATTACTGAAGCGATAACGATTTTATTTAGTTTCATAGGTCATGTTTTTTGCTTGATGGCAGAAATAGTGCCAAAATATAAAATTACAAGTAATGCGGGAATGTAGTGTTCAAAAAATGTTAAAAACAAACTTGAATGAATTTACAACCTTATAGTTTAATTTCCACTTGTTCGTTTAATTTCTGCACCAAGGGCATTCAAACGTTCATCAATTTTTCCGTAGCCTCTGTCAATTTGTTCAATGTTATGAATAACGCTAGTCCCTTTAGCTGACATCGCTGCGATTAGTAAGGAAACTCCTGCTCTAATATCGGGCGAGGTCATTTGAATACCTCGTAATTTGTTTTGATTGTTAAGGCCAATTACCGTTGCTCTGTGAGGGTCACACAATATGATTTGCGCTCCCATGTCAATCAATTTATCGGTAAAGAATAATCTGCTTTCAAACATTTTTTGATGAATCAACACTGAGCCTTTTGCTTGAGTAGCAACAACTAATACAATACTAAGTAAATCAGGTGTAAACCCCGGCCAAGGTGCATCAGAAATGGTCATAATTGAACCATCTATGAACGTGTCAATTTCGTAGCTTTCTTGTGCTGGAATGTACAAATCGTCCCCTTTCAATTCAATTTTAATTCCCAGCTTTCTAAACGTGTCAGGAATAATTCCCAAATCAGGATAAGAAACGTCTTTAATTGTAATTTCTGAACCTGTCATTGCTGCAAGTCCAATGAAACTCCCAATTTCAATCATGTCAGGCAGAATACGGTGATTACAACCTCCTAAATATTCTACTCCCTCAATGGTAAGTAAGTTAGAACCAATGCCGCTGATTTTAGCACCCATTTGGTTCAGCATTTTACACAGTTGCTGCAAATAAGGTTCGCACGCCGCGTAATAAATGGTAGTTGTTCCTTTTGCTAAAACAGCCGCCATAACAATGTTTGCTGTTCCTGTTACAGAGGCTTCGTCTAAAAGCATGTAGCAACCTTGCAAGTTGTTTGCTTCAACTTTGTAGAATTTATTCTCTTTGTTATAAATGAATTTAGCACCTAATTTCTGAAAACCGATAAAGTGGGTATCCAGTCTTCTTCTGCCAATTTTATCGCCTCCAGGTCTTGGAATGTATCCTTTCCCAAATCGAGATAACAATGGACCTAGAATCATAACAGAACCTCTTAATCCTGAGCCTTTCGTTTTGAATTCTTGCGTATTTAAGTACTCAATGTCAATTTCATCGGCTTGAAAAGTAAAGGTTTTACAACCTGCCTTTGTCGCTGAGTTGGGAACTTCGGCTACTTTAACACCCAAATCTCTCAAGAGGTCAATCAACTTGTTGACGTCTATAATGTCTGGAATGTTCTCAATGGTAACCTTTTCAGGTGTTAGTAAAACCGCACACAGAATTTGTAGTGCTTCGTTTTTTGCTCCTTGTGGAGTAAGGTCGCCTTTTAATTTTTTGCCGCCTGTGATTTCAAATGTTCCCATTAAACTAAATTCTGTTTAATTCGAAACACTTGCAGACACCAAGTTTTGTTTTATCAACAATTGAATTATAATAAGTGAAGCTTCTGAAAGGGTCACTTTATAATTGCTTCAATCGATTTAATATTTCTTTTTTGCTTTGTAATTTTTCCTTTTCGGACTTTGCTTCTTCCTTCCCTTCGTATTATTCGCGCTCATTGCAGTATTTCTTGGACTAATATCCTTTGTTGCAATTAACTCAATGTCTTCTTTTACTTCTAATTTACCTCTTGATATTCGCTTAATGTCTGAAATGATTTGAGCATCGTCTACAGAGCTTCTTCCCCAAGTTAGGTAGTGCTTTTTCATTAAGTTGGCAATCGACTCAATCAAAGCGTCTTTTTCTTCGCCACTTTCCATTTCAACTGCTTTCTCAATCAGTTTTTCAGTTCCTAAACCATAATGTTTAAATCGGATGTTACTGACCGGATAATCCATTTTGTTTGGCTTCTCCATGAATTGCTCAGGAGTAGGAGTAGGGTAAGGCGAGTCAACGTCTAATTTGAAGTTGGACATAATCTGCACATGATCCCAAAGTTTGTGTGTAAAATCTGCCACATCTCGTAAGTGTGGATTCAATTGGCCCATAACGTCTACTATGGCCAATACCATTTTATTCCGCTCAGCTCTATCTTCTAATTCAATCGCATGATCAATTAATTGTTGAATATGTCTTCCATATTCCGGTATAATCATTTTAGACCGACTTGTGTTGTACTTCATCTTTGTGGTGTTCTCTTGTAAATAGTCTTGTAGTAAATTTTAAGACTAAACTTTATCCTTTAACGAATGGCTAGTTTTTTAATATTCTAAGTTTTGCAAATTTTAAAAGCAATTGCTTTTCTCCAACTGTATCAAACTTAATGGTTGCTTTTCTATTTGGTTCTACTCCTTCTACTTCAGTTACCTCACCCTTTCCAAAGCGCAAGTGCTCTACTCTCAATCCTGCTTCCACTTTGCTTGCCGAAGCAGCAAATGTTGGATCTACAGGTCGCTTAGATGCGTCTATGCTCACCATTTTTTTGTGTGGTGGGATAATTTTTGGTTCGGGAGGTTTAGATTCTTTTTTTGTAACTTTTGACATACCTTTTTTTAATGTACTTCTATAATTTGTGGGCTGATTTCCGAAAAAACTACCTCGTTCATCATCAAAAGAGCTTTGAGACTTTTCCTGAGGTGCATCGTATTCCAGAAAGCGTTCGTCTATTTCTTCAATAAAACGACTTGGTTCGCAGTATATTAAGTTTCCCCAACGGTACCGACTTGCAGCATATGAAAGTCGAACCTCTTTTTCAGCACGTGTCAAAGCTACATAAAATAGTCGTCTTTCTTCTTCTAAATCCGGTCTTGAGGAAAGTGACATCTGAGAAGGGAACAGGTTTTCTTCTAATCCTACAATAAAAACATACGGAAATTCTAGCCCTTTTGCCGCATGGATGGTCATTAAAGAAACTTTGTTGTTATCGCTTTTATCGTCTTTATCTGTGTCGGTTAGCAAGGCAATATCTTGCAAAAATACGGCTAGTGATTTTTCTTGATCTTCCTCAATTTGTGGGCTGTCCAAGTCAATCGCTTTGGCAACATCATCTTCAACAAACTCCTTAACACCATTTAGTAATTCCTGAATGTTGTCATAGCGCGCTATGCCTTCGGGTGTTTTGTCTGTAAATAAGTCATTTAAAATGGCTGAGGTTTTTGCAATATCTTCAACCAATTCAAACGCATTTTTCTTGGTCGAAAGGGTGTTGAAGTTTCGAATCATATCAACAAAACCCTTCACTTTGTTTTTCGCCCCGCTTTGAATTGGGAACGCATTGAAGTTTTCTGAATTAATAATCTTCCAAATGCTTTTGTCTTCGGCATTTGCAGCGAAGGTGATTTTATCTAAGGTAGTTTTTCCAATCCCTCGTGCCGGATAATTAATGACCCTCTTCAGCGCCTCATCGTCATCAGGGTTTATAGCGAGCCTGCAATAAGAAAGCAAATCTTTAATTTCTTTTCTTTGGTAAAATGAGGTTCCTCCGTAAATTCTATAGGGAACATCTTTTTTTCTCAGCGCCTCTTCCATTGCTCTCGATTGAGCGTTGGTTCTATATAAAATCGCAAAAGCCGAATTCTGTGCTTGGTTGTTGTGCTTTAATTCAATAATGTTATTCGCAACTAAATTACCTTCTTCATTATCGGTTAGCGTTCTGCTAACTTTAATTCTAGCACCTTCTTCGTTATCCGTCCAAACCGTTTTATCGAGTTGGTCTTTGTTGTTTTCTATAATGTGATTTGCTGCATTTACAATGTTCTTAGTTGATCGATAATTCTGCTCCAATTTGAAGGTTTTCGAATCGGGATAATCTTTCTGAAAGTTTAAAATATTCTGAATGTTCGCTCCACGGAAAGCATAAATACTTTGGGCATCATCGCCAACCACGCATACATTTTCATTCAATGCGGCTAATTTCTTTACAATAACATATTGAGAGAAGTTGGTATCCTGATACTCGTCAACCAAGATGTATTTGAAACGATGTTGGTATTTATTCAGCACCTCTGGAAAGTCCTTGAGCAAGATGTTTGTCTTGAAAAGTAAATCATCAAAGTCCATAGCAGCGGCTTTGAAACAGCGCCTTTCGTATTCTTTATAAATTTCTCCAATTCTGGGCTTCGCCATTTGCCGATCTTCTGCCTGAATATTTGTATTGTTTATGTAGGCATTGGCATTTAGTAAGTTATTCTTGGCAGAAGAAATTCGGTTTAAAACTAAACCTACCTTATATACTTTATCATCAACGCCAATATCTTTCATAATGCCTTTCAACAAACTTTTAGAGTCGGCTGTGTCATATATGGTAAAGTTCGATGGGTAGTGAAGCTTTTCAGCTTCGGTTCTTAATATTCTTGCAAAAACAGAGTGGAAGGTACCCATCCAAATATTTTTGGCTTCTCCTTCACCTACAATTTTACCAATCCGCTCTTTCATTTCTCGAGCAGCTTTGTTGGTAAATGTTAAGGATAGTATGTTAAAAGGGTCAATACCATTTCTCATTAAATGAGCAATTTTCATGGTGAGCACTCTTGTTTTTCCTGATCCTGCACCTGCAATAACCATTGAAGGGCCGTTGGTGTGCAATACTGCTTCTTTTTGAGAAGGGTTTAGTCCGTCTAAATAATCCATGCGGCAAAGGTACAATTGAAATAAGGCTGATTAACACTAACATTTTAGGAATTTGACGAAATTTTTAACAACTAGTAAATAAGGTTTTTTAGGAGGATTCTGTTATTTAGGTCAAGTTGATAGCTTTGCAAGTAATAGTTTTAAAGCTAGTAGTAAAGAAATAATGCGATTAAGCGTAGGAGTTGTTTTGCAATGCTTTTTAAGACCGCAGGCAACGAAATAATTGTTGTCGTGTCTCAATGAGTATCCCATTCACATTGTAATGGGAGAGTACGTTATAAAACCTATTTCACGATGAAAGAAATTCTTATAAAGACAGTAACTATTTTTATATTAGTCATTTCATCGTTTGGGCAGCTTGCTGCCCAAACGTTTGAAAAAATTATACACATCCCCGTAGTTTCTGCGGGAGTTTCGAATATTATAAAAGATAGTAATGATAATAGCTACTTTAATATCGTTTCGAATTCTCCTTCAACAAGCGGATTTGGGCTTGAACAAAAGTCATTTTTTCTTAAACTGAATGCTATTGGTGACTCACTTAATCTTTTGCAAATCACACCAAACGATTTGAATACTCCATTTAATAACCAAACCCATGATTTGTCGATTACCCTCAGTATGTTTGAGAACTCTACGCTATCACATTACGGAAGTCTAGATTTAGATAGCAATAATTATGTGTTAGCTAAAATATTTACAGATCAGAATTTTGTTGTTGACACTGTAATTTTGGAAAATCAAATTTCCGATACCTTGAGGAATATAATTGGTAAAAAAGGAAATATTTTATACGGGTCTAAATTCAATCTTAGCTTGGGTATTGAGTTTGGTAACATAATCAAGGAAACTAACAACTCTTTTCAAGAAACCCTGCTTTTTTCCGAATATAAAGGAATGTGGAATGGTGCAGTAGAAAGCTATCTGCAAATTAACAGTAACAATCATTACATACTTTCAACCGAATACAGTGGTCCACCTTCCTACTTTATTGAGGGGGCAACTTTATCTAAACTAGATTCCAATTTTAATTTGATAAAAAGGGAGCGATTACGAGTTCCAATAAGGCATCAAAATGAATCGCCGAACTTTGCATTTGCAAATGGTAGTTCAGTGTTAACTGCAGATACTGTTATATTTACCAATTTTGCAACTGTAAATAATCAGGATACTGGAAAAGGAGATCTTCATTTATTTTTACACGATTTGAACTTGACAAGGCTAAATTATAAGAGAATAGTTACTACTGATACCAATTTATCAAGCTTTGTTAATTGTACAGTCTACGATTCCATAACTTCAAGTTATTATGTTGCAGTAACGCAAACATTAACAGTTGAGGAAAATCACTTTTTACGCAAGCTCAAACATGGTTGCGGCTATTTAGATTCGATGGTAACCTAAATTTGATTTGGGATAAAAGCTATAAGAGAGATTCTGCTACAATAGTTTTGAACCGCATCTTAGTAGATCAATACGGCCAAATAACCATGGCAGGTGGATATGAAGACAGCATTACTCGAGCAAACGGTAACACGAGAAATATATATGTCTTAAGAGTAGATTCTAACGGTAATTTTATACGCACAGACTTGCTCGATAAAATTATTCCAAAGCGAGACTATATGGTTTACCCAAACCCAGCAAGCACAAACGTAACATTTAAAAAGTTCAATCGCTTTGAACCTTACTTTGTTGAAATTTTTGATCAAGCGGGCAGGCGAGTAGGAGAATTTGAGTGGTTGGAAGATGAAACAAGTCACTCAGTAGAGAATTTACACCCCGGGATTTACATTTATACTATTACTGATAACGAGGGCAGAACATCTTCCGGAAAGCTGGTTAAAACAAGTGATTAGAAAAGTAGACTTTCGGCTGTTGGGTGAAAGAATAGTAACATTGCTTGAGAATAGAGTGTAAAAACCAAACACTTTTTCATTCTTAAAAAGTGCAGAATTGAATAACTTTATTCCTGACTAGGAAAGATTTTTTTAATCTGTATGGCTAGATGGATTTCTATTTCTAAATTTTTCCACAATTTCGCATGTCTTCAACAGAGAAATAAGATTCTCAATACCGCTCTGTACTGCGTTTTGAAGATTTTTCAACAATTGCTTTAAAAAAAAAGAAAACGCAGGTTGATTTTAGAAAATAAACTATTACATTTGCGTCCCCAAAATTTGGGGCAAATATTATATTGACATATTTAAAAGCTTATGCCAACTATACAACAACTGGTAAGAAAAGGTAGAATCAAATTAGAGAAGAAGAGTAAGTCTGCTGCATTAGACTCGTGTCCTCAAAGACGTGGAGTTTGTGTTAGAGTTTACACTACTACTCCTAAGAAACCAAACTCTGCAATGAGAAAAGTAGCAAGGGTAAGATTGACAAATCAGAAAGAGGTGAATGCCTACATTCCTGGTGAAGGTCATAACTTACAAGAGCACTCGATTGTTTTAGTGAGAGGTGGAAGAGTAAAAGATTTGCCTGGTGTGAGGTATCATATCGTAAGAGGAGCTTTGGATACTGCTGGCGTTGCCGGTAGAACTCAAAGAAGATCTAAGTACGGTGCTAAGAGACCAAAGAAATAATAATAACCATCATTTAAGTAGGAAAAAATGAGAAAAGCGAGAGCGAAAAAGAGACCTCTACTTCCAGACCCTAAATTTCAGAGTCAGTTAGTTACAAGGTTTGTAAACAATTTGATGCTTCATGGAAAGAAGAGCATCGCCTACAGTATTTTCTATGACGCTATGGCGATTGTAGATGAGAAGGTAGAAGAAGGTGGCCTAGAAACATGGAAAAAAGCATTGACAAATGT
>CAJQLW010000094.1 GCA_905479325.1 uncultured Flavobacteriales bacterium | reverse complement strand
TTTATTATGATTCACTTCTACAACACCGCCGCTTACTTCAAATAAGTGCTCAGTACCGTTTGCATCAACTTTAATTTTTCCTTCTTTCAACGTTGCTACAATAGGAGCGTGGTTTTCTTGAATTCCAAACTCACCATCAGAACCTGGAAAACTAGCCGAACGAATGTCTCCGCTAAAAATATTCTGATCTGGTGTTACAATTTCTAAATACATAATTATTCTTTTGAGCCCTGAGTGATTTTAAGGTCATTTCGGTACGTCCCGACTTTGTCGGATCACTCAATGTCCTTAAAATTGTACCGAAGGGCGATTAACTATTTATTCTCAGCAAGCATTTTTTCTCCTGCCTCAATAGCTTCTTCAATGGTACCTTTCAAGTTAAACGCTGCTTCTGGATACTGATCTACTTCACCATCCATAATCATGTTAAACCCTTTAATGGTATCTTGAATGTCTACTAACACACCTTTTAATCCTGTAAATTGCTCAGCTACGTGGAATGGTTGAGAAAGGAAACGCTGAACTCTACGAGCTCTGTTTACTGTCATTTTATCTTCTTCAGATAATTCATCCATACCTAAAATTGCAATAATATCTTGCAACTCTTTGTATCGCTGTAACATTTCTTTTACTCTTTGTGCTGTATCGTAATGCTCGTTACCAACAATCTCTGGAGTTAAAATTCTTGATGTAGAATCCAAAGGATCAACCGCAGGGTAAATACCTAGCTCGGCAATTTTTCTAGAAAGTACAGTGGTTGCATCTAAGTGAGCAAATGTTGTTGCTGGTGCAGGATCCGTTAAATCATCTGCAGGTACGTAAACCGCCTGTACAGATGTAATTGAACCTGATTTGGTAGAAGTAATTCTTTCTTGCATCGCACCCATCTCTGTTGCCAAAGTTGGTTGGTAACCTACCGCAGAAGGCATACGACCTAATAGTGCTGATACCTCAGAACCTGCTTGTGTAAATCTAAAAATGTTATCAATAAAGAATAAGATATCTTTTCCTTGGCTTTCTTCGCCTTCAGCACCATCACGGAAGTATTCAGCTAGTGTTAACCCGGATAAGGCAACTCTTGCTCTTGCTCCAGGAGGCTCATTCATTTGACCAAATACAAATGATGCTTTTGATTGCTTTAATTCTTCTTTGTCAATCGAAGCCAAATCCCATCCGCCTTCTTCCATAGAGTGGAGGAATTTTTCGCCATACTTCACAATTCCTGCTTCAATCATTTCACGCATTAAGTCATTTCCTTCTCTTGTTCTTTCTCCAACTCCAGCAAATACTGAAAGTCCACCGTGACCTTTTGCAATGTTGTTAATCAACTCTTGAATCAATACTGTTTTACCAACACCGGCACCACCGAACAAACCAATTTTACCACCTTTTGCGTATGGCTCAATTAAGTCAATTACCTTAATACCTGTAAAAAGTACTTCCGTTGCAGTCGATAAATCCTCAAATTTTGGCGGCTCTCTGTGAATAGATGAACCATCTTTGCCAGTCTTAGGTAAGTTGCCAATACCATCAATTGCGTCTCCAACAACGTTGAACAAACGTCCTTTGATTTCCTCGCCAATCGGCATCATAATCGGGCTACCAGATGCAGTAACAACTGCTCCTCTTTGTAATCCCTCTGTAGAATCCATTGAAATGGTTCTAACTGTACTTTCTCCAACGTGAGTTTGAGTTTCTAAAATAACTTTCTCACCATTTGGTTTGGTTACCTCTAAGGCATCCAAAATTCCAGGTAATATTGCATTTTCACTGTCGAAACTTACATCGACAACAGGTCCGATGATTTGGGTGATTCTTCCTGTATTAGTTGACATATTTGAGTATATTTTGTGTAAAAATTGTCTGCTAAATTTGGATGCAAAAGTAGTGCTTTTTCAAATAGTACCGAAAGATTTTTAAATCTTTTTATTTCGCTAATTTTGAAGCGGTAAAAGATTCAATATCACGTGCTAATAATGTTTTAAAATATTTTTCTAAGGTGAAGGTTTATAAAGGGTTAGAGAAATTCGAAAAATTACAAAATGCTGTTGTTACAACCGGCACCTTTGATGGAGTTCATCAAGGACATCAAAAAATTTTAAGCAGATTAATTGAGGTTGCCAAAAAGAACAAAGGCGAGAGTGTATTGCTTACTTTTTTCCCCCATCCAAGAATGGTGTTGCAGCCAGATTCTGATTTAAAACTAATTAACACCATTGACGAGAAAATCGAATTGCTTCGAGAAGTCGGAATTGACCATTTAATTATACATCCTTTTACAAGAGAATTCTCGCGAACTACCTCATTAGAATTTGTGAGAGATTTGCTGGTGAATAAAATCGGTACAACTAAGCTCGTAATTGGTTACGATCATCACTTTGGTAGAAATAGAGAAGGATCTTTTGAGCACTTAAAAGAATTTGGACCTATTTATGGCTTCGAGGTAGAAGAAATTTCTGTTCAAGACGTGGACAACGTAAATGTGAGTTCTACTAAAATTCGAAAAGCGCTAGAGGAGGGAGAGGTAGATGTTGCTGCTAGTTATTTAGGACATTCATTTTTTATTGAAGGCACGGTAGTTCATGGTCAAAAAGTAGGGCGGGAGCTAGGTTTCCCTACTGCGAACATAGATGTTGAAAATCCCTATAAACTTATTCCTCAAAATGGAATTTACGCGGTAAAAGTCCAATCAGGAGAGAAGGTATATAAAGGTATGCTCAACATAGGATTACGACCTACTATTGAGTTTTCAGAAAAATTGACCATTGAAGTTCACCTGTTTGATTTTAATGAGGATTTGTACGGTAAAAGGTTGCACATTTCTTTTGTGAAAAGAATAAGGAGTGAGAAGAAATTTGAAAATAAAGAAGCTTTAATTGCCGAAATGAGGAAAGATAAGGTAAGGGCAGAGCACTTGTTGAAATGAAAGTTGTTGTTGCCTTTCTGATGCTCTCTCTAAATACATTTGCCCAAGTACCGGGCGATATGGATTATGTATTTACTTCGCTTGAAAAAGCAAGTGAAAATCCCGAAATAGTATATCAAATTGACTTGACCAAGTCGAAATTGGAGTTTTACCCGAAAGAGCTT
This sequence comes from uncultured Flavobacteriales bacterium, assembly GCA_905479325.1. GTDB lineage: Bacteria > Bacteroidota > Bacteroidia > Flavobacteriales_E > Vicingaceae > NORP294. Next base: position 22,221 of record CAJQLW010000094.1, on the reverse strand, counting down.
TCGCAGTTTGTCCATCTTCGTAGTTTGAATTTGTCGAAGAATAAAATTTCTTTACTTCCGGCAGAAATTGGGGAGTTGACAAATTTGGAAGAGTTGATGTTATCTCGAAACAACATTGTGATTCTTCCGCCCCAAATTGGCAAATTAAAAAAGTTAAAAGTGCTCAACTTGTCGAGAAATGATATAAAGGTATTGCCCGAAGAAGTTGGCGAAATGCTTTCTTTAGAATCAATAGACTTATGGTCGAATAATTTGGAGGAAGTGCATGAGAATATTTCGAAGATTTTAAACTTAAAAGAAATGGATTTGCAAGGAATGGACATTTCAGATGAATTGAAGCAAAAAATAAATGCTTGGTTACCAAATGCCACCGTTCAGTTTTCGAATGGGTGCGGTTGTGGGTTTTAGGTGTTTTTTAATTTTTTAATAAAACCTATGCAAATTACTATGAGCTTTTTAAATACCAATCGTTTTGTATATTGGGTGCTTCCGCTAGTGGTTGGAGCGGTTCTTGTCTTCATGAATTATTCGGGAATTTATGTCTTCACTCAAATAGTTTCGCCGGACATTAATCGAGAGTTTGGTCTTTTAGAGCACTTACAATTGGTGTTGATTGCTATCACTTTGGTTTATTCAATAAAAGCAATTCCAACAAAAGAGTTCTGGTTAGAAAAGTTAGGTTACATCTTCATGTCTTTGTTTCTTGTTCTGTTATTTTTAGAGGAGCTCGACTATGGATTACATTATATAGAGTATTTTTCTAATGAACCGCCAGCTGAATCTACAGAAATCAGGAACTTTAACAATCAAGGCGATAACAATTATTATTTGCGACAAGCATCTTATGTTGTAATGGTGTTGTTTTTCGTTGTTCTACCTTTAGTACAAGATAAAATCAAGAATACTTTTATAAAGCATTTTTGCGCGAACCGTTATTTGGTTTCTACATTCGCGGTGTATCTTTTCATCGGCCAATTGTCTAGGTGGCTACCAAGATTAGGTATGCCCAATAATCAGTCGTTGTGGGGCAACCACCAAGAGTTTGAGGAGCTGATTTTGTATTACATTATTCTTCTATATGTGTATGAAATTGCAATTCAGAAGAAGCCACTTTTTACTTCTAATGGTAGGTTTAAGAAATAAAGTTTTGGCAATTAAGATTCAAAGTTTGCCTTTTGGTCGAGTGAAAGTTAAAACCAACATTGGTAATTAGTCATAACAAGATTAGTAATTAAAAGGAATACCACTTCTGAATTAACTTTTCTACCGGCTTGTTTTGCGGAGTAAAGCCATTGTTGTTTTCGCCGCCTACATTTTCATGATCGGCAAACCATTTCCAAATAAACCCACCAGAAATAAAAGATTGGCTCCAAAAACTTTCAAAGAAGGCTTCGTAAGCATTTAATTGAGCTTGTAAATTTACAATTCCTTCTCTTCCTGCTTCCCATGGTTGGTGCGCTGTATTGTCTACACTTCGATAGCCAAACTCTGTAAACAGTATGGGTTTGTTATTAGAGCTGCTAACAATTCTTAACTCGTTGAGTGGGTTTAGCAAGGCATATTTTACTTGCGCAGAACTTGGTGTTTTGTCATCAACCAAAGGAAAGTAAGCGTCTACGCCAATGTAGTCTAATTGATTCCAAAATGTTACCTTTTTATATTCGTCCCAATTTGCAGCGTAAGTTAATTTTCCGAAGTATACTTTTTTTACCTCGTTAATTAATTTCTTCCAATACTCTGGTCGCTCTTCAACAAACTTAGCCCATTCTGTTCCAATGCAAAAAAGTTCGACCTTTTCTTTCTGTGCAAGTTGAGCGAAAGTTAAAATGTAGTTGCTGAAAGATGTTTCAAAAGCTTTCCAATCCTTTTCTGAAGTATAGCCATGGTGACCAGTAAATGATCCATGTCTTTTCCATACATGTGGTTTGAGCATGATTTTATAACCTTCTTTTTTTGCCAATTGAATAAGGGTAGAAGTGCCTTCCATTTTTTCGCCCCACCATTGCCACTCGCTGTTGAATTTCAGTTCTGTACTTCCTTCGGGTATGAATCCGTAGGGCATTAAGCTGATGTAATTGCAGTTGATTTTTGATTTTGGAATACCTACTAACGTACTATCAATTTTTTGCGAAGGAGCAACAAAGCTCAGGCCATTTACTTTTTGAGAATAAAGAGCAAAACAGCTGTACAGGTAGACGAATACAAGGGTTAGGTAGTTTTTCATGTAACGAAAATAAGCCGAGAGTTGTTTTGAAAAGTTGAACAATTCATAATTATCTATAAAATGTAAACCATTTGACGGGGTTTACCTTCTGTTCGCAAACGAAGTTTGATTAACTTTGTCGTTCAAATTTCTACAATAAATAATTAAACACATATAAATATGTATCCAGCAGAATTAGTTGCCCCAATGAAAGAAGAATTGACTTCTGTGGGCTTTCAAGATTTAACAACAGCTGCAGACGTAGATGCTGCACTTTCAAATACTGACGAAACAGTTTTAGTAATGGTAAATTCGGTTTGTGGTTGCGCAGCAGCAAATGCACGTCCGGCAGTTACTATGGCTTCAAAGCATTCAAAAACTCCATCTAAACTAACTACTGTTTTTGCAGGAGTTGATCAAGATGCAGTTGCTCAGGCTAGAAAACACATGTTGCCTTACCCTCCATCGTCTCCATCTATTGCTTTGTTTAAAGGTGGAAAGTTGGTTCATTTTATAGAAAGACACCACATTGAAGGAAGACCTGCAGAAATGATTGCAGAAAATTTAACAGCAGCATTCGACCAGCACTGTTAATAACCCCTCACTTTGTGAAGATTTTTAGGAGGAAAAGCTTGCTTTTTCTCCTTTCTTTTGAGCAAAATAAAAACGATGATAATTTTCTGCACAAGGATGTTGTCTAAAATAAAAAATAATTCTAACTTCGCAGCCCCATTTTAGGGGATGATAAGTTATATACAATAAGTAAAACAAAGGAATACCGTGGATACCTTAAGTTATAAAACCATTTCGGCGAATAAAGCAACTGTTGATAAGCAGTGGGTTTTAGTAGATGCTGAAAACGAAACACTAGGACGTTTAGCTTCTAAAGTTGCTAAAATGATCAGAGGAAAGCACAAGCCAAATTACACTCCTCACGTAGATTGTGGAGACAATGTAATTGTGATTAATGCTGAGAAAGTTAAATTGACTGGAAATAAGATGGCTGAGAAGACCTATGTATCTTACAGCGAATATCCAGGTGGACAAAAGTTTATTACTGCTGAAAATTTGTTAGCAAAAAAGCCATTAGCGTTAGTTGAAAAAGCTGTTAAAGGGATGTTGCCAAAAAATAGATTGGGTAGAGCTTTATTCAAAAACTTACATGCAGTAGAAGGTGCTGAGCATAAATTTGGAGCTCAGAAGCCAAGAGAAATTAAATTAGATTCAATCAAATAAGGATATGGACGTTATCAATACTATCGGAAGAAGAAAAAAGTCGATTGCAAGAATTTACTTAACAAAAGGTAAAGGAAATGTAATAGTGAACGGAAAAGACTATAAAGAGTATTTTCCAACTATAGCGCTTCAATACAGAATTAATCAGCCATTTACTTTGACTGACAATGTTGAGCAGTACGATGTGAAAGTTAATGTTTCAGGCGGTGGAATCACTGGCCAAGCAGAGGCAATCAGATTAGCAGTTTCAAGAGCGTTCGTTCAAATTGACGCTGATCTTAAACCTGCATTAAAAGCAGAAGGATTGATGACAAGAGATCCAAGAATGGTTGAAAGAAAGAAACCAGGTCAAAAGAAGGCAAGAAAGAAATTCCAATTCAGTAAGCGTTAATATCGTTTATTGGGTGAAGAAATTCATCAAAATATTCAAAACTTTAAGCATCGCCGAAAGGTGTGTTTAGTATCAAAATTGCAGAGACTGATTCATTTCACTACTCTGCAATTGTTTTTTAATCGAATGTAAACACAAACAAAAATGTCAAAAACAGATTACAAAGAATTATTACAAGCTGGTGTTCATTTTGGACACTTGAAAAGAAAATGGCACCCAAAAATGGCTCCGTACATTTTCATGGAAAAGAACGGAATCCATATTCTGGATTTACACAAAACGGCTGTAAAGTTGGACGATGCTGCTGAAGCAATGAAGCAAATCGCTAAATCAGGAAAGAAAATCCTTTTCGTAGCAACTAAGAAGCAAGCTAAAGATGCTATTGAAAGCAGAGTAGCTGCAGTAAACATGCCTTACGTTACTGAAAGATGGCCTGGTGGAATGTTAACGAACTTCGCTACCATTAGAAAAGCAGTTCGTAAAATGTCTTCTATCGACAACATGTTGAAAGACGGGACTTTTAAAGTATTATCAAAAAGAGAAAGACTTCAAATTACACGTCAAAGAGCTAAATTGGAAAGAGATTTAGGATCTATTGCTGATTTGAACAGATTGCCATCTGCGCTTTTTATTGTTGATATTAAAAAGGAACACATTGCAGTTGCTGAAGCGAAGAAATTAAATATTCCAACGTTTGCTATTGTTGACACGAATTCAGATCCAACTTTAGTTGATTTCCCAATTCCTGCAAACGATGACGCTGCTAAGTCTATTGATAAGATTTTAGAAGTAATGACAGGAGCAGTAGCTGCAGGTTTATCTGAAAGACAAACAGACAAGGACAAGAACAAGGCAGCAGCTGAGAAGAAAACTGCAGCTAAAACAGATGCAGAACCAGCTAAGGCTGAAGCAACTTCTGAAGAAGCAAAATAATCTTATTTATTCATATACATTAAATACATACTAAGATGGCTAATATAACTGCTGCTGAAGTAAATAAATTAAGAAAGCAAACCGGTGCAGGTATGATGGACTGCAAGAAAGCTTTAGTTGAAGCTGAGGGTGATTTCGATAAGGCAATTGAACTTTTAAGAAAAAAAGGACAAAAAGTTGCTGAAAAAAGAAGTGACAGAGATGCTAACGAAGGTGTGATTATTGCTGCTACAAGTGATGATCATTCGTTTGCTGCAATGATTACATTGAACTGCGAAACGGATTTCGTTGCAAAGAATGACGATTTCGTTGCTGTTGCAAAAACGATTTTGAACGTAGCGTTGAACGAAAAGCCAGGTTCTGTTGAAGATTTAAGAGCATTGAAATTTAACGACTCAATGACCATTGCCGAAAAACTAATTGAAGAAGTTGGTAAGATTGGTGAGAAAATTGAATTGTCAGAATACGTTACAGTTTCTGCTGAGAAGGCAATCGCTTACAATCACCCAGGAAATAAAACTGCTACAATTGTTGCAATGAATCAGTCGAACGACGACGCTGCTGCTGCAGGTAAAAACGTGGCAATGCAAATTGCAGCGATGAACCCTGTTGCTTTAGATGAATCTAACGTAAGTGATGAAATTAAAGCAAGAGAGTTGGAGATTGGTAGAGAGCAAGCTTTGAAAGAAGGAAAGCCAGAAGCAATTTTAGATAAGATTGCACAAGGAAAACTTCAAAAGTATTACAAGGAAAACACCTTGTTGAACCAAGACTATTTCGTTGACAACAAAATGAGCGTAAAATCTTATTTACAGTCAGTGAGCAAAGACTTAACGGTTACAGACTTTAAGAGAAGTTCACTAGTATAATTGAACATATTGAAAGCCTCGAAATTTATTTCGGGGCTTTTTTGTGTCTTATTGCCAAATCAATAATGGCAATCGTAAAACATGACTAACTTATTTTTTAAATTCGCAATAAAATAAATTTATATGGCTTACAAAAGAATACTCCTAAAATTAAGTGGAGAAGCCCTAATGGGGGAGAAGCAATTCGGTATTGACCATACAAGGTTAGACCAGTATGCCAAGGAAATCAAAGAAATTGTTAGAGCTGGAGTAGAGGTGGCAATTGTAATTGGTGGTGGAAATATTTTTAGAGGTATACAAGCCGTTGATGGAGGTATTGACAGAGCTCAGGGAGATTATATGGGCATGTTGGCCACGGTAATCAATAGCATGGCGCTGCAATCTGCTTTAGAGAAGTATGATGTATATACTCGTTTGCAAACGGCCATAAAAATGGAACAGATTGCAGAACCATACATTAGAAGAAAGGCAGTTCGCCACTTGGAAAAAGGAAGAGTTGTAATTTTTGGAGCAGGAACGGGTAACCCTTATTTTACTACGGACACTGCAGCTAGTTTACGTGCCATAGAGGTTGAAGCAGATGTTATTCTAAAAGGTACGAGAGTAGACGGGATCTACGACTCAGACCCCGAAAAAAATGCCGATGCTGTTAAATATGAAACAATTTCATTCTCAGAAGTGTATGAAAAAGGATTGAATGTAATGGACATGACAGCGTTTACCTTGTGCAACGAAAATAAATTACCAATTGTAGTTTTCGATATGAATTCTCCTGGGAATTTGAAAAAGGTAGTTATGGGCGAAAAAAATGTAGGAACGCTCGTTGAATTTTAAAAATACAAATCAGTAATTTCATTTTATAAAATCAATCAAATGGAAGAAGAAATAGACTTTATACTTGACTCACTTAAAGAATCAATGCAAAAATCGATAGAGCACTTGGAAAAAGAGCTTACAAAGATTAGAGCTGGAAAGGCAAATCCAAGTATGGTAAGTAGCGTTATGGTTGACTATTATGGTTCTATGACACCACTTCCTCAAATTGCCAACGTGGGAACAATGGATGCTAGAACACTAACCATTCAACCATGGGAAAAGTCTTCATTAGAGCCGATAGAAAGAGCTATCATTAACTCAAATTTGGGGTTGAATCCTCAGAATAATGGAGATATGATTCTGATTAATATTCCACAATTAACCGAAGAAAGAAGACGAGATCTTGTAAAACAAGCAAAGGCTGAAGCGGAGCACGCCAAAGTAGGTATTAGAAATGCCAGAAAAGAAGGAAACGATGAAGTGAAACGACTAGAGAAAGACGGATTATCTGAAGATTTAGCGAAAGGAGTAGAGGAGACCATTCAAGAATTAACGAATGAATTCGGACTTAAAGTGGATAAGATTTTGGTTGCGAAAGAAGCAGATATCATGAAGGTATAGTGTTCGAACAACACATAAAATTAAAAGGGGAACAAACAGCGTTTATTCCCCTTTTTTATTTTCCAATTTTGAGTTTAGCTATTTCAATAGCATCACCTTTTTTGTAATACTTTGATTTTCTGAAGTAATTTTTATAAAGTAAAAACCATCCTTCATTCCTGAAAGGTTAATGCTTAAATGCTTTTGTGTGATAACCTGTGCATTGCAATCTACTTGTTTTCCTAAAACATCAAAAACTTCGATCACAGTATTGGATAGGTCTGTGTTTGTTGTAAATTGTAGGTTTATTTCTGCCGTTGTTGGATTAGGGAATAGGGTAATTTGTTGCGATAGACTTGTTTCGTTTAATCCAATAGATCGAATTGTGTCCTGAATTACTTTAGCAGTTAGCGGTACAAATGGGGCAGAGCTAATTATGATGTTCGAAGACCTTGGAATACCGGTATTATTTGGTCTTACTGCTGTAACCGTAATTTCTTCCGTCAAACTTCCATTAATAGGCGAAACGCGCAACCAATTGTCTGCTGCACTTGCGCTCCAAGTGGCAAGGTTAGATGTTATGTTGAACTTGCCGAAAGAGGCAGAATCAGCTCCAATAATTAAACTGTCGGGAGCGTAGCTGAAGATAAGTGGAGCTCCAAGCTGAGCTACCACGAGGGTGCGGTTTGGTTGGCCGCTTGAACTAGCGGTTACGTTAGCAAATCTAAGCGAGCCAAATAGGTTGTTTGAGCCTGCACGTGCAGTAATTACTTCAGTGTTTGTTCCGCTCATTTTGTTCAACTGCAACCAAGAACTCGTCTCAGTTAGACTCCAACTACCATTCGCTATCACAGAGAAATCAGCTACACTACCAGCAGAATTACCAACATACAAGGTATCTACCGAAAATAAAGCGTAGTTTGAAGTTGCGTCAAGTTGAATAACTGTTATTGTTTGACTAATGCCTCCGGGAGAATTGATCGTTATTATTCCGGTTCTAACATTTCCTGTCGTATTCTGCGAGGTGGTCGATACCATTAAAGAATCATTTCCCCTTCCATTACTTTTACTGAGATTCAACCAAGGGGAAGTTGTATTTACAGCCCAAAATGTATTCGAGCTAATCGTTACAATAGCCTGCTCGCCTGAGTTAGGAGCAAATAGGATTGAGTCTGGGTTTACGCTTAGCGTGCTTACTAGGCTTCTCTGCACTAATACAACTGTACTCGTTAAACTATCAGCGGTGTTGTTGAAAACCAATGATTCAATTATTGGGGAACCACTTTGGTTGAAGGATCTTGTCTTTAAAGTGATGTTGTCGTTCCCTGATCCATTTAATTTGCTTATTTCGTAGAAGTTTGGTTGAGTAGTATTCCACATGCCTGTAGAAATGATATTAACTGTTCCGAGATTTCCTGTATCACTTTCGAAGAATAAGGTGTCTGGGCTTGTCGTTAAAACCGGAGGAATACCCAGCTGGACAACATTTACTGTGTCTGAAAATAGCCCATTTATACTAGTAAAAATCACTGTAGCATTTCTATTTTGGGTCGTTGGAGAAATTGTATTTGCCGTGATAACGATGGTTGAAGAGTCGCTGCCACTGTTAGGAGAAATAGTTAACCAATTTGAACTGGATTGCCCCGTCCAGTTGACGTTTGTTCGAAGTTGAATAGAGTCGGAGCTGCCCGCAGGAAACCCTAAAGTAATGCTATTGGGTGATGCAGAAAGACTTTGTGGAAGTGAGTCTTGAATTACCAATACAGAATCAACAAACCGACCATTTCCGGCAGAAAAATAAATGTAAGATGACCTTTTCGAAAAGGTGAAGTTATCGGAGCTTACAGTAATTTTTATCAAAGCAGTATCAATCCCTGAGGTAGGATTTGTGCTAAACCAACCCGCGGAGTTGTTCGATGACCAAGTAACATTCGAATTTACCTGAACTGAATCAAAACTACCAGAAAGCGCAGCTAATTGTACCTGCCTTGGAGTGACAGTGAATGACTGCGGTAAGGAATCTTGTACAATATAAATCGTGTCGTTGCCGGCGTTCTGAGTGCCTGAAGCAACAAGATAACCGGTTCTTATTTGATTCAATTTATTATTGGTTACACTGACCAGAGGTGACGCATTGTTGTTTCCATTTAATGAATTTGTTGAAACCCAAGGAACAGAGCTGCTAAGTGACCAAGAAACATTTGCCAATAAATTAAAGCTTTGGCTAGGAGCATTTACCGCTGAAAAGTAAAGTGTATCCGTTGGAATGTCTAAAAATCGTCCGGAAGATCGTTGTATTACGATAACTGTATCTCCGCCGTTTCCGTTTGTAGCGTTAATGTATAACTCTGCAACTCTTTCAGGACCTATATTGGCTTGAATAGCAAGTAAGTTCACCGTTTGATTCCCTGTACCGTTAACCGGTGAAGCAAACAACCAGTTTTGATTGTCCGTTATTCTCCAATTTGCATTGGCAGTTAGTTGAAAAGAATTAGTACTGCCGGTTCCTGCGTTTAAATAAATGGTATCAATCGAGGCATCAATTGTTGCAAGCGTGCTAGAAGTGTAGTTACATTCCCAACCTGTTGAATTGACAAAGTTATCAGTAGTAAACTCAATAAACATGGTACCTGTTGTACTCGTCAGTAAAGGTGGTAAAGTATTTCCTGAAAATGAACCTAGTAAAACTCCGTTGTTGTTAGTACCTTGATAAACCCTAACAAAATCAAAGTTAGCTTCTGTAGAAAAATAATTGAATTGCAGATCAACCGTTGCGGCTCCAGGAGGTTGTATAAGCCATTGACAGTTACTATTTTCGACGTAGTTACTAAATTGTAAGCTTCCATCATTGATCAATCCGTTTTGAGAGTTAAGCACTGTTAGTCCACTACAAGCCGGAATAGGTTGTGTGTTGTAAACAATCCTCCATCCATTAGCTGTGCTGTTAGCGTTGGTTGAAAAACGAACAAATACAGTACCTCCCGAAGACTGATAGGTTCCTGTAGTTGAATTTGTAACTAAAGTTGCAAGAACAGGAGATGCGGCATTGGGTCCATCATATAGAATAAGAGAGTCTCCGGAAGCTAAATCGAACCTACTAAAGTTTACTTCAATGAAAACACTTGGCGCGGTTTGAAGAATTAGCCACTCGCAATTGGTATTATTAGCATAGGTTACGCCGTTTCTTGTTCCGTCGGTGAAAGCACCTGTAGGTGCTGTGATGATGGTGTTGGGTTGACAATTACTTGAAGCACTGGTATAACTTCCTCTCCAGCCTTGTGCATTTCCAAATGCATTTGAGGTGAATTGAACGAACATACTTCCACTGTTCGCAATCACTGAGTTTCCTAAATTCGTCCCTCTAAAAATGGCAATAAGTGTTCCCGCTGCACTTGTCCCATCATATACGCGTACTGCATCTATAATCCCTGCAAGGTCTAAGCTGTCCATGTTAAATGTAATACTAGCAGGATTACCCGTTGGTTGAATTAACCATGAACAATTAGCGTTATTGGCATAGTTTCCTGAGCCACTGCCATCGCTAATTGAACCTGAAACAGCTGTTAGTGTTGTTAGCCCGCTGCATAATTGTGCCCTTACTGATGAAGTAAAACTGATGGTAAAAATCAATAATACTAAAGTTTGCAGTGTTTGTTTAAAGTTCATTCAATTCTATTTTATAGTCAAGGCAATAAAGATAATCAATGATTTGGACTAAATTTAATTCATAAAAAAAGCCCTAGCTTTTGATAACTAGGGCTTTTTATTAATGTAGTTAGCGTTACTCTGTTAAAATTAGTTTTTTATTCACCGTTTTTCCATTCAATTCAATCGAAAGGAAGTAGACTCCTGATGCTTGATTTTCTAAGTTTAAGAAAAGTTTATTCTTACTTGAAAAGTTCTCCTGAATCGGAATTTCTTCCCCAATTAAATTGAATAATCGAATTGAAGCTTGATTGGCACTTCCATTAATTTCTAAGGTTACTTGACCATTCGAAGGGTTTGGATAAATGCTTAAACCAATTTCAAAATCTGTGTTTTCAATTCCTATAGTACGAACGGTGTCTTGTACTATTTTAATTGTCTGAGGAACCAAAGGTGGAGCGGAAATAGTTGCCGTAACACTTCTTTGTGCACCTGTTGTGTTTCTCGAGGTAACAGTGGCGCGCACTCTCTGTGTAAACGCACCATTTTCAGGCGAGACAATTAACCAAGGTGCATTTTCAGAGATGTTCCACGCAGGCATGTTCGAACTAATGTTAAATTCAGTAAAGTCAGCTGAATCTGCACCAATTAATATTGAATCAGGCGCCACTTGGAATACCGGATCAGCTGACTCTTGCGCAACCACCACGGTAAAGTCTGGGAAACCATTTGCGCTAGCAGTAATGTTTGCATACCTAGAAGTTCCGAAGATATTTCTTGTAGCTACTAATGCTGTAATGGTTTGTGTTTGCGAACCTGATGCCGGATTGATCAACAACCAAGAGGTGTTTTCTGCAAGCGACCAGCTGTTTGTATTTGATAAAACAGAGAAAGTTCCTGTACTGCCTTGAAGGTTGCCAACAAAAACGGTGTCCCTAGAAGAAATAAACGTTGGAGAGCTCCCATCAATTTGATTTACAGTGATGCTTTGAGTCGTTGCTCCAATTCCATCTACGAGAAGGGTAGCGGATCTTGTAGCGCCCGTTAAATTATCTGAGTTGGCCGTAATTGTAAGTATTTGATTATTGATACCGGAAGTTGTTGAAATAGTTAGCCATCCTGCAGGATTGGTAACAACCCAAGAGGTATTACTTGTAATGTTTACCGTTTCATTGCTACCTGAAGCAAATCCAAGATTTACAATGGAAGGGTTTACGTTTAAACTAGCAACAAATCCTTGCTGAATAACCCATACTGTATCTTTATTTACTCCTCCTGTGCTTGCAACTTCGATGAAGGCAATGCGGTCTGTTGTTCCTGGATTTGCATCTGCCGTTGCAGAAACAGATCCGCTGCCTGACCCACTATTTGGAGTTGCCGTTAACCAAGTAGCAGACGGTGTTGCTGTCCAACTTAAGTTGGTACTTACACTAAAAGTAGCAGAGCTACCAACAGCAGAACCAACGCGCAAGGTATCGGGAGTAGAAACTAGTCCCGAGCTAATTGTATCTTGAATTACGATAACTGTATCTGTTAAATTATTCACAGCATCTGCTAAGGCTACAAATGAAAATAGCTGCGTGTTTCCTAAGTTGTCGCTATTGGTAGTTAAATTAACGGTTGTAATTCCTGTACCCGAATTTTGAGAAAGGCTAAACCATGGGTCACCTTCAACCCCCGTCCAAATTCCTGTAGAACCTACATTTAATACACCGGAACTTCCTGATGTTGCGCCCAACAGCACTGTGTCAGGTGCACCAATAAGTATAGGAGCAATGCCAGCTTGGAATACAAACACCGTGTCGAAAATTGTGCCTGCTACATCTTGAACTGCAACAAATGTTGCTCTAGGAAGAGCAGCTAAATTCATGCTGTTTGTTGTAACCGTTACACTTTGCGTATCTGATGTTGTAGCAGGGTTTGTTACTGTTAACCAAGTAGCGCCTGAAGTAGTTTGCCAAGAAGTATTAGAATTAACCGTAAACACATCAGAACTACCCATCGCTTGAGCTAATGTAATGTTTAGCTTATCTAAGGAAAGCGTTGGGTTATTGTTTGTAGCGATTGTATCTTGAACTACCCAGATCGTGTCATTTGCCGCACCAAGTGTACCGGTTACCAATATGAAACTTGTTCGAATTTGGTTACTCGTGTTGTTTTGAACCATTACAGATGAACTACCATTATTGCTTCCAGTTAAGGGCGAAGGCATAATCCATGGTTGATCTGGTGTTAACGTCCATGATACATTTGAGGTAATGCTAGCATTCTGAGCAGGGGCTGCATTGCCCGCGAAGAACAAGGTATCTGGATTTGCCGTTATAAATCTACCTGAAGTACGTTGAATTACAATTACCGTATCCGAATCGGGCGTGGTGGCGGAGTTTATAATTAATCTACCACTTCTCTCCGGTCCAATATTTACTTGAATCGCAAGAAGATTAATGGTTGCATTTCCTGATCCATTAACGGGAGTTGCCACCAACCAAGCTGCATTGTCAGAAGTAGTCCAAGATATATTTGAGGATAAATTCAACGAATTAGTACTTCCAATTCCTGCATTAATAAACACAGTGTCTTGCGGCACGTCTAAGGTTACGGTATTGAACGAAGTATAACTTGCTTCCCAGCCTGTTGAGTTACCAAATCCATCTGTAATGAATTCTACAAACAAAGTTCCTCCTGAAGAATTAAGAACTGGAGGAATTGCACCACCTGAGAATGTGCCTAACAAAGGGGCTGCATTATTGCTGCCATCGTACACGTTCACAACGTCATTTGTCAATTGAGTTGAAAATCGATTAAAAGTCAAATCAATGTTGAGCGCTCCCGGAGGAGCTATTAACCAAGAACAGTTGCTATTCGCCACGTAATTTGAGAAAGTGGCACTGCCATCGTCAAAAGTTCCATTGTTTGCTGTGAGTGTTGTAGTTCCTGCGCAAGCAGGAGCAGGTTGAGTATTGTAAAAAGCTCTCCACCCTGTTGCGGTATTTGAACCGTTTGTTTTAAAGGTTACCAACATAGAACCACCGCTCGAGGTTACTATTGGGGGTGCAATGTTTCCCGAAAATGTACCAAGAACAGGAGATGAAGTTGTGGCTCCATCATATACTGTTATTGTATCATTACCAGCCTCAGTGTCAATGGTAAAAATATTTAAACTAACAGCTAGGTTTGGCGTAGCTGGTTGAATTAACCACTCACAATTAGTGTTGTTTAAGTAATTCTGTCCAAACGGGGATCCATCTGTGAAGTTACCATTGTTAGCAGTAAACGTAGTGTTTGGCTGGCAATAGGAGCTTGTTGACGAAGAGTAAGATCCTTGCCAACCTGTACTTGTGTTGGAGCCGTCGGTAATAAATCTGACGAACATCACACCAGAATTAGATATTGCAGTGGTTCCAAGATTAGTTCCAAAATATTGCGCAATTGGAAATCCTACGCCACTCACATTATCATAAACTTCAACTCTGTCTCCAAAATTGGCAAGATTAAGTCTAGTCATGCTGAAAGAAATACTAACTGGATTACCTGGAGGTTGAATCAACCATCCACAAGAAAGATTATTATCATAGTTTGAACTAGCAGCACTTCCGTCATCAATTATCCCTGAAGAGGCTGTCAGGGTAGTTGTTCCGGCACAACTAACACTTATTGTAGAGGTGTAGTCAAAGTCCCAACCCGCGCTATTCGTTGAGCCATCCGTTATAAATTCTACAAATAACTGGTTACCTGTTGATGTTACTGCAGCAGGTAATGTTGTTCCAGTATAAGCAGCTAAAAGCGGAGCGCTATTACTGTTCCCATCGTAAAAGAATAAGGTGTCACCCGGATTGCTTACATCAAATGAGTTGAAGGTAGCGGTAATAGAGGTGGCTAAAGGTGGTTCAATAACCCAAGAACAGCCTAAGTTGTCCTGATAATTTGATGTACCACTCCCATCTTCAATATTTCCGTTATAGGTGATAATTGAAAGATTGCTAAAACATTGGTTGTTGGTAGAATTGTAGGTAGCTTCCCAACCTGATAACTCGAAAAACCCGTTTGATGTAAATTCTACAAACAAGCTGTTTCCTGAAGAGTTGATGGTTGATGGAATAGTATTCCCGCTGTATGTGCCGATAAGTGGGGCGCTATTATTGGAGCCATCGTAAACAGATACAAAATCATTGTTTAATTGTGTATCAAAACGATTAAATGTCAATGTCACTAAGCTTGCTCCCGCAGGTTGAACTAACCAAGAACAGTTAAGATTCGGCGCGTAATTTGAAGTAGAATTTGTACCATCGTCAAATGTTCCTGTTGCACTTGTAAGCGTTGTGGTGCCAGAACATGCAGGAATCACTTGAGTGTTATAGTTTGCTCTCCAGCCTGTTGCTGTTGTAGACCCATTTGATTTAAACGTAACGAGCATGCTGCCACCAGATGAAAGCAAGTTTGGTATAGTAGGGTTATTACCCGAAATTGTTGCTAAAATGGGAGCATTGGTCGTTGCGCCGTCATACACGGTAACGGTATCGTTATTTGCTTCGGTATTGAATTGGAAGAATTGCAAATTGATCGCCACGTTTGGTGCAGCAGGTTGAATTAACCAACTACAATCAGTATTGTCTAAATAATTTTGACCAAAAGGTGAGCCATCTGAGAAATTACCGTTGTTGTTGGTAAAGGTGGTTTGAGGCACACAGAAAGTTGTCGATGAATTATAAGTTCCTTCCCATCCTTGACTTACACCCGAGCCATTGGTTGTAAATTCAATTAGCATAACCCCGGTAAAAGAACTTACAGTACCTCCGGTAAAGGTTCCAGTGTAAGTTCTAAGTGGGAAGCCGGTTGCTGCAGCATTATCAAAAATTCTGACTCTATCTCCAGGAAAACCGCCAATAAGAAGGTCTAAAGAAGTCATGTCGAAATTGATTACGGCAGGGCTGCCTGCAGGTTGTATTAGCCACGTACAATTTAAATTGTTGTCATAATTATTTGTTAAGCTACCGTCTTCAACAATTCCAGAAGCTGCTGTTAATGTTGTTAAACCAACACATGTTGGAGGAATGACAGAAGTATAACTGAAATCCCAACCTGCATCATTTGTAGAACCATCTGTTATAAATTCGACGAACATTTTACCTCCATTGGCTGTAACAGCATTAGGTAAGGCATTTCCTGTAAAACGACCTATTAGAGGTGCAGAGTTGTTTGTTCCATCATAAAAATATAACGTGTCACCTGCGTTATTCACATCGAAATTATTAAATGTTGCGGTTACAGAAGTTGCTCTAGCCGGTTCTATTAACCAGGAACAAGATAAGTTGTCTTGGTAGTTGTTTGCATTACTACCATCCGACACATTGCCGATTGCACTTATTAAAGTCTGAAGAGGGAAACATTGAGAAGTAATTGAAGAGTAGGTAGCTTCCCACCCTGTTACGGTTTGACTCCCGTCTGAAGTAAATCTTACAAATAGAGTTGGGCCACTAGAAATAACTTGAGGAGGTAGGTTGTTTCCATCAAAGTTTCCTAATACGGGAGCCGTTGCTGATGATCCATCAAAAACAGTTACAAAATCAAAACTTCCTTCTGTGTTAAAACGAGTAAAGTCTAATGTAACTCTGCCTGCTCCTGTTGGTTGAATCAGCCAATTGCAATTTAAATTATCTGAATAGTTAGCGGTAGCAGCAGATCCGTCATTAAATGTACCACTTGTTGCAGTAAGGGTTGTGGTTCCTGAACAAGTAGGAGCAGCAATGTTATTGTAAATCGCATTCCAGCCTGTGTTTGTTGTTGACCCGTTCGTTTTAAAGGTTACTAGCATTGCTTGACCCGTTGAGGTTACTACAGGTGGTGCAGTATTTCCGGAAAATGTAGCCAATATTGGATCTGATGTGGTTGTTCCATCATAAATGGTAACGGTATCGTTGTTTAATTCGGTTGCGAATCTGTTAAATCGTAAACTAATTACTCTATTTACAAGGCCTGTAGGTTGAATTAACCAGCTGCAGTCTGTATTGTCTAGGTAATTTGAAGCTAGTCTTGAGCCATCAGTAAAGGTTCCTGAAGCTGCTGTAAAAACTGTATTGGGAGAACAAAATGTATTAGAGATAGAATAACTAGCGTCCCAACCAGTACCGGTATTAGAACCGTTAGAAGTAAATTCAACAAACATGCTTCCACTGTATGCAATTGCCGGCGCTCCTGTGGAACTTAAAAAATAGTTTGCTAATAGTGTCCCGGCATTGGAAGTTCCGTCGTAAACTCTAACTCTGTCTTGAATGTCACCAAGATCGATAGAGTTCATGTTAAATGTAATACTAGCCGGCGAACCAGGAGGCTGAATTAACCAAGAACAGTTGGCATTGTTTTGGTAATTTGCTGACCCACTGCCATCGTCAATTGAGCCACTAGCTGCAGTTAAATTAGTTGTTCCTGAACAGGCACCACTTGTGGTGTACGATGCGTCCCAACCGGCATCTGTCACTGTACCGTTGGTTCTAAATTCTATGTAAAGCGAGTTTGTCGTTGACGTTAAGTTAGCAGGGATTGAAGTACCACTGAAGTTACCTATTTGCGGCGCAGTGTTGTCTATTCCATCAAAAACTAATACTCGATCAAAAGTAGATTCTGTTGCAAAAGCAGAAAAAGAAAGGGTAATGGTTCCACTTGGGGGTTGAATTAGCCAAGAGCAAAACTGGTTGTTGTTGTAGTTGTTGGTCAAACTACCATCAGAAAATGAGCCTGAAGTAGCAGTTAATGTTGTTGAACCGGAGCAACCTGCGCTCGAGGTAGAACTGGTATAAAACGCATCAAACCCTTGGTCTGTAACACTACCGTTCGTTACAAAGGTGACAAAAATGGTACCCGTACTCGAGGTGAAAGTGTTTAGATTATTGGTTCCTGAAAAACTTCCCAATATTGGCGAAGCGGCTGAAGGACCATCGTAAACCGTAATTCTATCGTTTCCAATTTCGGTGGCAAGATTTGTTAATCCAAAGGTAATGCTGGCAGCTCCTGCAGGTTGAATTAACCAAGAGCAATTCTGATTGTTGTTGTAGTTTGAGGCGCCACTTCCATCCGAAAAGCTACCACTTGCAGCAGTTAAAGTTGTACTTCCTGAGCAAGGTGTAGATGGAGAGTTGGTGATGTATGAAGCATCAAATCCTGGTCCGCTAATCGTAGCGTTAGATTTGAATTGGACATACATGGCATTTGAAGTTGAGGTAACATTTGGAGGTATTGTGTTTCCGCTGAACCTGCCCAATAATGGAGCATTGATGGTTGTTCCGTCATACACAGTAACTGTATCATTAATTGCTTCAGTATCAAATGCAGAAAAACTCAAGGTAACTGTTCCTGCAGCAGGAGTAATGAGCCAAGCACAAGTTTGACTGTTTACGTAGTCTAAACCGGCTCCGCTTCCGTCGTCAAATGAACCTGTATTCGCGGTAAAAATTGTTGAAGCTGAACAAGGAGGCCCAGGTGATCTTCCAAAACTAAAGTTTATCACACCGCTTGGCGTTTCAACAATATTTCTAATCTCTAAACCAGTATTTGCTAATAAATAGTTTTGTGCGCTTGGGTTTGTGTTGTCGTTAAAGGTTGTTCTGTTCGACGTTCCCGGGAATAAATCTCCACCATCTCCACGATTTACTTCGTTATCCAGGTCATTATTGCCATCGGCCTCTTCAAGGTCAACACCTTTGAGCGTTTCGTCTCCGTTTACTCTATTTCCAAACGAGTTGGTTTTGGTAGTGTTAATGTGCCAAATTGCCAAGCCGTGTCCGGGTAAATCCGTATCTCTTCCAACCAATTGTCTATTTTCAATCAAAAAATACTCATTGCTGAGCGGAGTATTAATTCTAAAAAATTCATTTCGGTTGGTACTTGCTGGATTCAGTGTGTAGTTTCCTGTTTGCCCTAGAGTTAAAAGTTGGGGTGTTTCCCAACCTAAATCTTCTTTACACCATGCTGAAAATCCTGCTGGTCTGTTAGAATTTCCCATGTAAGCACCACTGGCCATTAAACACCAGTTTCCAATGCCTTCAGAATCTCCATTCGAATTGTCTGTGTCATACAGGTCAGGTAGGCCGAGATTGTGGCCAAACTCGTGACAAAAAACACCTATACCTGAAATCGAATTGTTCGTTGCACTTCTAGTTTCAGGGTTAATCATGTAGTCGTTTATTCTCACACCATCGTAAAAAGCTGCACCTGTATTTCCTCCGTTGAGAACCCAACGGTGAGACCAAATGTATAGACCTGATTGAGATCCAATTTCTGCTCCTGGACCCGAGTGAATGCTTAATATTCCATCAACGTCACCATCTGAATCATTGTCGTAAAGGGCAAAATTTGTCCCTGCAACTTCTGCTGCATCCACAGCTTCTCTTACCAAGTCAGCAGCTCTGTCGTAACCGCTGTCTGCTGCGTAGTATTGAAAATTATTCGCGGCTCTATACCAGCCTTTCACGTCAACTGTTACTGTTAATTGCCCGCCTGAACTGGTTTCGTAAAACGTTTTAAAACTGCCATCTCCAGACCGGTAATTTGCCCCGTAAAGCAAACTGTCAAAATCAGCTTTTGGAATTACGTTTTGTAAATCTGGGTAATCGATCAGTAAGGCAAGAATTCTAATGTTTCCTGAAGTAGGATATGTTTTGTTTTGTAGGTGAGCGTTAATTTGATTTAAGATTGATGCTTTCAGCGGATTCATGTCGGGTTTTAAAGCGACTGATAGACCAGAAACATATGCCGTTTCGGTGCTGCTTCTGCTCAAAGGGTTGGATGCTAGAACGCCGCTTGGTACTAAAACTCCGTTGGTTTTAGATGCATATTCGTAGTTTCCCGCTGAGTTTCTAACGATGGCATAGCCGTCCGTAGTTTCTGTCCAGTGGTTGTTAAGGTTCCCTTTTCCAATCACCGTAATGGAAGTTCCATTTGGCTGAGTGAGTGTTAAAGATTCCGATGAGGCAACACAACTTGTTGGTATACTTGGAAGTTGTGTTTGGGCAATTGTTTTATTTTCAGATAAATATAAAGCTGAAGCAAGTAGAAGAACTTTGCTTAACGAAGTAATAAATTTCATATTGATAACGTTTTACGTCTAGTATAGTAAGACGCATAAAGGTACCAATTGGTTGGCAAATAATGAGATGATTTTAATAGAAAAAGCTACCCATTAATCATTAGTGGCTCTAAGCGTATTTTTGATTTCTCGAATTTCTTTCTGCATGCTTAGCATTGAGCTACTTAATTGGTCTCTTGAGAGGTTTGGTTCAGGAATTTCGTCGCTGATGTAATTGACAAATTTCCAAATTTCTAGTACTTCATTTACGTTTACTTCGTATGGTTCGTATATGGGGTTGGTGGAACACAAAAGAAGGGTTTGATTTTTATCGTATTGCTTGTACAAGTTTTTGAATACAACACCGTCGTTTGAGGTAACCACAATGTACGGATAACCATCCTTTATAGTGTTCCAGTTTTGAACAAACTCACCTGTTACCCAAGATTTATCAGAAACGGGAGGCATAGAGTCTCCGCTGATTTGAAAGGTTCTAAATTTTTTGTTACGGTCAAGAAAGGGCAATTGGAAAGTGGGGAGGACTTTGATGAAATCTGGGTCGCCAAACCCGGTGGCGTAACCAGCTTTTGCTTTTACCGGAACTAACTCAATGTTTTCTTCATTATTTGAGTCTACCGTTGTGGCTAGTACTCTCAATTTTCCGCCGGTTACATCTATGTCTATGCCCTGTTCTAATTGGCTTAAGTAAAGGGCTGAAATTTTTTGTAAATCCACTTTTAACAGTTTGTCAATAGACATTTTAAAAAAATCTGAAAAGCGCAAAAGTGTTTCAAAATTGGGTTCTGAATTTCCTAATTCGTAACCACTCAATGAACTTCTTTTAATTTCTATTTCATTGGCTAAATCAGCCTGAGAAAGTTGTTTTCTTTTTCTTAAAAAGGATAGGTTGCTGCCGAAATACATGTTGACGTAATTTTTACCAAATATAAGACAAAAATATTGTCAAAATTACTGTTCTACTAGGATTTTTTTTAAATTACTTTACAAATGATAACAATACTTATCTTGTAAACGTCTTATTTAAAGAATACTGCTATGGTTAAAAAAATACTTTTTCTTATCTCCTTCTACTCATTTTTACCGGGTCTCTTTGCTCAACAAGATTCTGTTCGTATTCAAAAAGCTGTCTTGTTATTTTATGATTCAACGGAGATTACGCCGGTTGTAAATTTGATTCCATTTGGAGAAACTGGAGAAACTGCTCACTTATTGTATTATAGAAATACAGGAAGCAGAAATTTGTTCAACCTTACAGAAGAATATGAGGTCACTCATGTAAATGATCCGAATGGATCACCGGGTGTTGGTCTTGTATATTCGACTTCACAGAGTAGAGATACCTTAAAAGTAGGAGAATTAATAAAACAAAAAATTCAGAATTGCACCTTCGTTCCATACATACTTGGTTCTTTTCGAATGGATTTTAAAATTAGAAATGCATCCAATCAGTTACTAGATAGTAGTTCTTTTTATTTTGAAATATCTGATACTATTTTGTCAAAAAGTCATGGGCGCTTGCCAACGTCTAAAACAGGACCTCGTTTTTTTCGAGACAGCAATTTGAATCAAGCCGGTGGTTTTGCAATAGGAGATCGGATTGGGACTCTATTTGAAAAAAATGGAATTCCCTCTTGGCAAAGCGGCACTCCTACTTCCATATCTTTCTACATTACAACTGATACTTCAAACGTTGGAGTAGAAATAGTTCCTAAAATATGGCAAGCTACTTTAGATTCATCACAAATAAGTTTAATCGTAGGAAATGAAGTAGCGAGTGCCTTTATACCAACCACTATTGATAGCTCTTTGTTAGGGAGGGAGTTAACTTTAATATTTGATAACGGAACAGCAGTTTTTAGTGGATTAAACGAAGGTAAATATATTGCTGGTTTTTAATCTACTTTGCAAAACCCTAATGGGAAATCGTTGACTTTAGGACGAGATACGGTTGGAGAGGTTTATCAGCCACAAAATTCAAGTTTTGTCTATTTTGGACACGATACCAACTGGTATGCTATTAATGACTTACCAATGATTAGTTTGAATTTTAGAAACGGTACAGGCGCTAGATATACTAGGAGGTGTATACCTGTAGGAATTGAAGTAGAACTTGATAATATGCCAGAAATCACGATTTACCCCAACCCATCCAATGGAACCTTTACGCTAGAAAATGCAACTTCAATTCAAACGTTGGAGATTTATGATGCAAACGGTCAAAAAGTTCAAGTTGAACTATTCAACAATCAATTGGATTTGTCAGATCAACCGAAGGGGATATATTTGCTAAGAGTGCTGTTAGATAGTGGTGAATTTGTTTCCAAAAAGTTGATGAAGTATTAACCTTCTACTTCGTCGCTATTTTTAACCAACACTTTACCAAAAGAAACTTCTTGAGCTGCAAGGGCAACAACTGTGGTTGGTAAGTCTTTTATACGCTCTTGCATTT
>CAJQLW010000093.1 GCA_905479325.1 uncultured Flavobacteriales bacterium | reverse complement strand
ATTTGGAAATTATTTGAGAAAACAGAGTTATATTTACCATCGGAGAGGTTTTTTGTGTTGCACCACAAAGGTAACTTTGAGGAACAAATTACCTTCTCCTTTTTTAAACGTTTAGGACGCTATTGATCCTTGAATAATCTTTTGAATGTATTTCTTGGATTTTTGTTTTTTGATTTTTATTTCGAATTGATAAGCTTCAGACTTTGTTTGAAAGTGTTGCGTAAAAACAATCTCCCAAGGCACTCCTGATTTAGTTGCCTTACTTCTTCCGGAATTGTGTCTATTAAGTCTATCGTCCAAATTAGCGGTATGACCAACATAGAATTTATCTTTTGAAGAGAATGTAGAATGTAAACAGTGTACATTGTTTCAGAAAGTTTTATAAACAACAAAGCCCCGATATTCGGGGCTTTGTGATCGAGACAGGATTCGAACCTGTGACCGTCTGCTTAGAAGGCAGATGCTCTATCCAGCTGAGCTACTCGACCATTTTGTCAATTCATAATAAAAACAAAGCCCTCCACCAAAAGGAGGAAGGCTTTGCGGTCCGGACGAGACTCGAACTCGCGACCCCCTGCGTGACAGGCAGGTATTCTAACCAACTGAACTACCGGACCAATATTTTTATGAGCTTTCCTGTTTTTCTACGGGGTGGCAAATTTATAATAAATTTTCATTTCCACGTTTTTTTTTCAAAAAAAAACATTTTTTTTTCGCTTGTTTTTGAAAGTGTATTTAGCATTCGATAGTTAGCCCCTCGGCTTGGAACTTAACCGTATATTTAGCTACGTTTGCCCCACTAATATTAGAATGTATGAAAAATGAGCTAACAATTTTAGTTCCAATATACAATGAGGTTGAAAGTATTGGCCAGTTTAAGGTAGAGATGGATAAGTTTCTACACGAAACGAAGATTACTTCAACAGTTTTATTCATAAATGATGGCTCAAATGACGGAAGTCAGGGCCTAATTGAGGGGATTTGTGCCGAGAACAAGAGTTACCATTTTATAGAATTAGAAAAAAATGGTGGTCTGAGTAGTGCAATAAAAGCCGGAATAGATCATTGTGAAACAAATTTGGTGGGCTATATTGATTCTGATATTCAAACTACTCCAGTTGACTTCTTAAAGTTTTTCGAATTCTTTCCCGAGTATGACATGGTGAATGGAATTCGTTTAAACCGAAAAGATACGATCGTTAAAAAATTATCTTCAAAAATTGCGAATGCTTTTCGAAGAGCTATGATTAACGACGGTATACAAGATACAGGTTGTCCACTTAAAATTATGAAAACAGAATACGCTAAACGAATTCCATTTTTTGACGGAATGCACCGATTTTTAGCTGCCTTAATTCAACTGCAAGGCGGAAAAGTAAAGCAAATTCCGGTTCAACATTTTCCTCGTTTCGCAGGTACGGCAAAGTACCACTTGTTCAATAGAATTAAACGACCATTTTTTGACACGTTCGCTTTTAGATGGATGAGAAGTAGATACATCAATTATTCGATCAAGAACAAATCATGACAAATGCTGATATTCAAGCAATAGGGTATGTTGCGCAAGGCTTATTTTCATCGCGGTTTCTCATTCAATGGATCTCTTCAGAGAAAGCAGGAAAAGTCCTCGCTCCAACCTTGTTTTGGCAAATTAGTTTAATTGCATCATTTCTATTCATATTCTACAGTATTTTAATAAAAGATGTTCCCATTTTACTCGGTCAGGTTTTGGGCTACTACATTTATGTGAGAAACCTAAGGTTGAAGAATTCGTGGAGAATTCTACCAAAGTACTTCAGATACTTGGTTATTACGGTTCCTATTATTTCTTTGTTCATTCTTTTGTTTGGTGGAGAATATAGCTTTTCTAGTATTTTAAAACACAACACCGGAGGACTAATCTTATTTTGGGGATTAACAGGCCAAGTGATTTTTTCATGTCGTTTCATTTACCAGTGGTATTACTCCGAGAAAGTAAAAAAGTCAGTGTTGCCTCTAGGTTTTTGGATTTTTAGTATCATTGGTTCTGTTATTATTTCTTCTTATTCGTTTTACTCAGAACTGTATCCAATTTTAATTGGACATGCATTCGGAATAATTCTATACAGCAGAAATATAGCTATTTACAAAAAAGGAAGAGTTCGATGAAAGTGTTACTTACAGGTTGTGCAGGGTTTATAGGATCTCATACTTGCGAGAAGTTATTGTCCAAAGGATTTTCAGTTATTGGAATTGACAACTTTTCTACCTTCTATGATCGTAGAATTAAAGAAAAAAATCTAGATCAATTTCTGAATCATCCCAATTTTACATTTAAGGAATTAGACATTCGAGATCATGAAGCTCTTAAAAATGAATTGAAAGATCAGGTCGATGTCCTCGTTCATCTAGCTGCAAAAGCTGGTGTTCGTCCTTCAATTCTTAACCCCAGAGATTACATTGACGTTAACATTAAAGGCACACAGAATTTATTACAATGGATGGTTGATACCAATTGTAAAAAGTTATTTTTTGCCTCATCTTCATCAGTATATGGAAACAATAAAAATGGACAAGCGGTAAAAGAAGGTCATTTTGATTTACAGCCTATTTCGCCTTACGCTTTCACCAAACGTTCAGGTGAGTTAATGAATTATACCTACCATCATTTATATAAGATTGATGTAATCAACGCTCGCTTTTTTACCGTGTATGGTCCACGGCAACGACCTGACTTAGCCATTCATAAGTTTGTAGATTTGATTACTAGAGATGAACCCATTCACATGTACGGAAATGGAGATTCAGCAAGGGACTACACTTTCGTAGAAGATACTGTTAATGGGATTCTTAGTGGTGTAGAATATTTACTCAACAATGAAAATGTTGTTGAAACAATTAATTTAGGAAATAATACTCCGGTGCCTTTGTTAACCTTGATTAAAACAATTTACACTCAATTGGGCAAACAAGAAAATATTATAAAGCAGGGCATGCAAGACGGAGATGTTAACCTAACATTTGCCGATATCAGCAAAGCGAAAAGTTTATTGGACTATCAACCAGAGGTTAAGCTTGAAGAAGGAATAGCGCGATTTATCGATTGGTATCGTCAACAAGATAAAAACTAAGGATGTATGAATAAGTCTACCCAGTTTTTACTGATACTGCTTGTTTGTTTCTGTACTTTTTTTGCTGATTTACAGGCATTCTACCCAGATATTATGGAGATGAGAAACTTCATAACAGCCAGAGAAATGCTAACTGACGGGAATTGGTGGAACACCACCATGAATTATGAACCTCGGCTGGAAAAACCACCACTTCCTACATGGCTCACAGCATTGTCTGTAAAGTATCTAGGTAGTTTTGAAAATCTTTTTATTGCACGATTACCATCTGCAGCAATTGCTACCTTAATGGTATTTTTCTTTTATGGATTTTGCAGAGAGTTAAGTAAAGAAAAGTACTTGCCTTTTGTTGGAGCGCTCGTTATGGCTACAAGTTTGATGGTGTTGCAACAAGCACGGGTTAACTCTTGGGATATTTATACCCATGTTTTTATGTTGGGCAGTTTGTGGCAGTTCTTAGTTGTTGTTCGCACTAAGCAGTTCAAAAACGTACTTCTATCCATCTTGCTTTTTACCTTAAGCATTTATTCAAAAGGTCCTGTTTCATTATATGCTTTATGGCTTCCTTTTTTACTTGCTTTTGCAATAGACGGGGGATTTGATTTTTTAAAAAAATACAAAACTCAGTTTTTTACTGCATTTCTAGTCGCACTATTACTTGGTTTCTCATGGAACCTTTACATGGCTCTATTTCAGCCGGAGGCAAGCGATTTTGTAATTAACAAGGAAACAAACTCATGGGTTAACAGGCATGTTCAGCCATTTTACTTTTACTTCCATTTTGCCGTATACATTGGTATTTGGGTTGTTTTTATGGTCTCGAGCTTTTTTTATAAATATTCCGCAGCTAGAATAAACCGTTTTGGCAAGTACAAATTTCAAATTCTTTGGGTATTGCTTACAGTACTTTTCTTGTCGATAATTCCTACTAAAAAAGAGAGGTATCTTGTTCCTGCTTTAATACCAATGTGTTTAATTGTTACATTCCAAATGTATAGTATATGGCAAGCTTTTAAAGGTAAATATGATAACAAGTGGGACCGCTTAGTAGTAAATACATCTAGCATACTCATTTACTCTGTGGCTATTCTACTACCATTCATTTTCTTCTTTATCCTTTCTGAACGAGTTGATTTTCGTTCGAGTTTATTTGTATTATTAATAGGAATATTGGGTATAACTGGTTTCGTTTTTCGGAAAAGGTGGATTGAGTCTCATTTTATTCTTCCTGTAGTAATGGTATGTTTATTCTGTTTGGGTTTATTACCTCAGGTGGCTGAATTTTACTACGAAAACGATGAATTTTATGAACTGTCTCAAATACAAAAGGTAAATCGAATTCAAGACTTGAATTTTTATTGGCAAAGCGATGACATAGATGTAAAGGTAATGTACGGGGCTGGTAAACAAGTTTTACCGTTTAGTCAAATTGACTTTGATAACAAAGAGCTTTATCCTTTTGTCTTTATTTGTTACGTCTCTTTAGAAGAGTACTTTGGAAAAGAAAACTTGTCCAAATTCAACATTGACTTTATAGGGAAATATGACATTAATAGAAACAAGTCAAAAGCTCATATTTATATTACTAAGCTCGATTTAAGGACTCCAGGTGAAACATTGAAATAGGTGTTTCAATAAGTATCCACTTGAAGAACATATTGATTGAATTAATTATAAACAATATTTATGCTAAGCATATCAAACATAAATAAAAACTAATGCACTGTTTTTTTTTATTTTTTCTGAATTTCGCAACGCAGAAAAATAAGAGAGAACTAGAACTAAATTATAGAAAAACGAAGAAAATATTATGACAACAAATTCAGCAATTAAAGTAGCTGTTGTCAAAGGTGACGGAATTGGACCGGAAATTATGGACGCCACGCTTAAAGTGTTAAAAGCAGCAGGAGCTAATATCGAACCAGAGTACATAGAAATAGGCGAGCAAGTATATTTAACGTGAGTTCGACATAAGAAAAAGCAATTTTTATTGCAAAAAAGAGAGATAATTAGTAATTTAAAGGTCTGACAAACATTTAATTAACTAAAATCTCTCTTATGATTTCTGACTCTAAAATTA
>CAJQLW010000092.1 GCA_905479325.1 uncultured Flavobacteriales bacterium | reverse complement strand
GCACGTAATTCGCGCATCATTGGTGTGTTGACCCAAGTCTCTTTTTGCCGTATTTTTTGGTGGTACAACTCCTGACTAATTTTAGCAACCTGATTACCGATAGATTGAGCTGGAAGCCAAGTTCCAATCACATCTGAGAAGGTAATCAAGCCCACTTTGTCTCCTTTGTGTTTGGCCACTCCTGCTAAGGAAAGTGAAGAGTTTACAGCATAATCGAACAAGGTAAGGCCGTTAAATGGCATGTGCATCATTCTACCTTTATCCAACAAAAAGTAAATGTTTTGTGCTTTCTGATCTTCGTAATGGTTCACCATCAAGCTCGATCTTCTAGCGGTAGCTTTCCAGTTGATGCGTTTAATGTTATCTCCTCGCTGAAACTCGTTGATTTGCTCAAATTCTGTTGAACTGCCAATCTTTCTTACTTTCTTTACGCCAACTTCTTCCAAACGATTGGAATAAGCTAAAAAACTAAACTTTTTGTATTGCTTGATAGATGGTACAACTTTAACAGTTTTTTCACCAGAATAGGTAATGAGCTTTGCGATTAAGCCCAATTTGCTGCTAACCAAAAGTTTGATTTTACCAAAAGAATATACTCCTCGAGTTTTCGGATAAATGTTGTAGGTTATGCTTGTAGAAAATTCTTTAGAATCGGGAGAATAGGGCAAACTACAATTTCTCAATTGCAACTGAGCAGGGTATTCATCTAGTATTTCGATAGTAGGAGTAAAACTCAACTTAGCTTGTAGGGTGTATTTTATTTCATTTTCATCGCCGTTCGATAATTGATCTTGAACGTTCCGTTCAACCGCTATTGAATTGGAAGGTGAATACAACAGAATAATGTCAATTAACAAACCTGCCAATAAAAGCAAGAAAAGGAAAATGCCAATTGCTTTAAAAAAAGGAAATGGAAACCCCATAGCAAAGACTCCTACAACCACCAAAGCGGCGTAAAGGAACCTTGTTGTAAGAAAAGGCTGGCCTATTTTAACGAGGAATTTCAACTTGCTCTATAATTTCGTCAATAATTTGCTCTACAGTTATTCCTTCAATTTCTTTTTCAGGAGTTAAGATTAAGCGGTGCTTTAAAATTGGACGTAAACTTTCTTTAATGTCCTCTGGCGTTACAAAATCTCTTCCATTGATTGCAGCTAGTGCTTTGGCAGCCATTAAAATACCAATACTAGCTCGCGGTGAAGCTCCCAAAAATAACTGATTACTGCCCCGTGTGGTTTCTGTAAGTTGAGCAATGTATGTCAATAAATTACGCTCAATTTTTACCGCCGCTATGTGTTTTTTAAAGGTTTCAATTTCTTGAGGAGAAAGAACTGGTTTTACTTGATCTAAGTTGTAAAACTCAAGTGGAGTAGTGGCTGCTGTTAAAATTTGAATCTCTTCCTCCAAACTTGGGTATTCAATGTCAATCTTAAATAAAAAACGATCCAATTGTGCTTCGGGTAACTTGTAGGTACCTTCATGTTCTACAGGGTTTTGTGTTGCCAACACCATGAATGGTTCAGGCAACTTATACGTTACACCATCAACCGAAACTTGGCGTTCTTCCATGGCCTCAAACAAAGCCGATTGTGTTTTGGCAGGCGCTCGGTTTACCTCGTCAATTAAAATAATGTTCGCAAAAATTGGCCCTTTTTTGAACTCAAATTCACCGCTTTTAGTGTTGTAAATAGAAGTTCCAATAATGTCACTTGGCATTAAATCTGGGGTGAACTGAATTCTTGAAAAATTAACGTCGAGCACCTTGGTAAACAACTTTGCTGCAAGTGTTTTAGCAATGCCCGGAACACCTTCAATAAGCGTGTGCCCGTTACAAAATAGAGCAATGGTTAGTTTTTCAATCAGGTTTTCTTGGCCAATTAATTTTTTGGCAATTTCTGCATTTAGCTCTTCCACCTTTTTCATCAGTGGAGTTTCTTCTGTTAAAAAAGCTGCGTCGGGTGACAAACTAGTTGTTGTTTCAGTACTTGTATTTTCAGTACTCGTTTCAGTGTTTTCCTGAATGGGCTCTTGTAGTTTTTCGTTTTCTTCCATTGTTATATTTTGAATAGTTGAAATAGGTTACAAAGGCTTTCAAATTCAGCTTTTGTAATGCTTTTTTGTTGAATGGTTTGATCGTAAAAATCAAATAATCGGGTGAGTGTTTCTTTCTTTATTTTACTTCGTTTTGATAATTGCTCAATGTATACTTCGTCAATTTCCTTTTGGTGAAGGTGGTAGTTAGACTTGATTTGATTGCGCAAAAAACGCATCTTCTTTTTGAGAATGGAATGATAATCCAATTGAGAATAATGCAGGTCGCTGATGGTTTGCAAAAACGAAAGCGTTAGGTTTTTGGGCGCTTCTAAAACAGGAATAGCTCGTTGTTTGCGTTGCATGTTTAGCAAGAAATAGAACAGCAGAGAAAAAAGCAGCACAAAATAAGCCCATTTTAAGGTGCTGTAACTGAATATAAAGCACAGTAAACCTTTGTCTTCTTTTTTGAAATTATTCAAGTTTTTACTCCAATAGGTATCTTCAATGGGCAAATCGCTGACCAAGCTTTCTGCTAGTTCGTGGTCTACATACAGCAAATCGTAATTGGTAAAAATATGTGGCGTGGTAAACAGAGAAATGCTTCCGCGCCCAATTTTCGCTTTAATGCCCATCACTCTTCCGGAGTCATTTAGCAGCAACGTATCAACTTTTTGAGGATAATCATAGAAATATTCTTCTGATCTTGTTTTTCGAAGGTCGTAGGATTTTCCTTTGTAAAACACTTCTTGAGTAGCTAAATTGGGTGTAGAATCAGGTGAGTCAGGAATCATTCCTACTTTAATACCCAAGCGATCTAACAACAGTGAGTTGTAGTTAAAAGCATAAATTTGAACATGTCCGCCTTCGTAGATGTGAGTAATTAAACCGTTGGTTCCAAAGTAATTTGACTCAAATTTGCTGCTTACAGAAATGTAGTTGAACCTACCGGAATAGTCAACGTCTTCATAACGTTTTTGAGGTTCAACGTTTAAAAGTGAGTCGCCATTGAGGTCGTTAATATCTGGGTTGGTCCAAAACTGCAATGGTATTTCATCTGAACCCAATTTAGCCACTGTTTTTTCAGGGAAAAAATCTGGGAGCTGCTTAAAAAATACTCTGGTACTAAAAGGCGAAACTCCATATTCACTGAAGCTGTAGGTCCAACTGATTGGGCGTTCTTGGGTGGCAAAGCTCATAACTGAATATGCCAACGCAACAAAGAACAAGATTACCGCACCAACTAGTATTTTACGCCACATTTTTCTCGCGGTTTAAGGTTGAAGCGTATGTTTTCGCTTGTGCAAACAAGGTTTCAGAGGCCGGATAATCTCCATACCAAACAAAGTCGAAGATTCGTGTTAGCTTCCTAAAGTCGGCCTGGTACTTTTTTGGCAATTCTTTCCGGTAGTCGGTATTGGTTTTTTCAATGTGGAGTTTGATCAGTTTTGCATTCGCCAACGAAAGAATTACCAGTAAGTATAAATTTCGAATAGCCGAACGGTAATCTCCTTCATTTTCAGCTTGTTCAATGGCTTGTCTAATTTTTTCGACGTCGAGTCCTTCTTTTGCAACAATGTTTGGAATGTACTCTTCAACTGTTTCTTTTTTGCTTTTATTCTTGAAAATAGAATTTCGGTAGGCAAATAAAATTCCGAAAACGAGCACAATTACCAAAAATAAAACACCAGCTTTACTGGTAATAAAATCGCCGATGTACTTTAGTACTTTCCCAAGTCCTTTTAAAAAAGCATTGGGCTCTCTAATTTCGGGTTGTTTGTCGTATTGATACTTTTCGTCGGCTGTAAATTCTTCCAGCTGCGTTTGATCAAACTGCCTCACCATAACAGAATCTTGCCCTACAAGTACAGTGCTTGTAATGATTAGAAAAAAGAGAAGGAGTTTATGCAAGGTCTAGTTTCTTTTTTAATTTTCTGGGGTACACTACGTAGTAAAATACAATGAGCAATAAACTTCCGCCAATAATAAACACACGAAAAACGGTCGGAGCTTCGGTGAGTCTGGTAACAAAGCTTTCTAAAAAACCTGCCAAAATAATCAGCGGCACAATGCTTAAGAAAATACTTACGGCATCTTTTGAACCTTGCAGAAAGGATGCTTTTCTGCTAAGTGTTCCGGGAAACATGAAACTTTTTCCGAGAATAATTCCGGCAGCACCGGCAATCACAATACACGAAATTTCGATGGTGCCGTGAATCCAAATGGCTAAAAACGAGTCGAGAAAGAGACCTTTTGTGACAAAGAAATATTGAAACGAGCCGAGCATAATGGCGTTTTTGAATAGAAAATAGCAGGTGCCAAAACACACAAAAATGCCCGCAATAAAGGTCATAGCCGATACCCTTAGGTTGTTGAGAGTAATGCCCCAAAACATTCTTTCTTGACCGCTACTTTTGTAAATGGCCATCGGATCGCCATTTTTTATATTGGTCAGGGTTGTTTCTACATAGTTATCTCCTAAAACGTAGCGTGGATATTCTTCATCGTAATGGGTAGAGAAGGCCCCAAGTAAAACAAAAAAGAAGAAAAATAAAAAGCTAAATAACATCGCTTTTTGATTTCTTATAATGGCATGCGGCACATCGTTTTTCCAAAATTTAATGAAGCCGTTTTCTCGCTTTTTTCGGTTTTTGTTAATCCGCTTAAATATGCCAATGGCCAACTGGTTTAAGTATTCAGTGGTGGGCGAATCGGGATAATGTGTTTGAGCGTAAGATAAGTCGTCGGTTAATTCTATGAAAAGGTTCGACGATTCCTCTGAAGAGAGAACCTGGTTCTTGTCCAATAAAGCCTCAACTCTTCGCCATTTTTTCTCGTTTTGTGCAAGGTATGAAGCTTCTCTCATTTAGGTTTATTACTTTCGCCCTAAATTACTTTCAAAATTTCAATTATCAAGATACCTACGGCTCAAAATGTTGTTTTAGATTACAAACTTGCTTCGGTAGGTCAGCGAATTGGTGCTGCAGCTATAGATACGCTAGTTTATGGTTTATACCTTTTTCTAGCATTTCAACTGGTCGATTTTTGGGGTTTATTTGACGATACGGATACTACCGGAAGAGAAACATTGTTTTTTCTGATTGTGCTGCCCATTATTTTGTACTACCCGCTGTTGGAATATTTTTTTGGTGGCAAAACAATAGGCAAGGGGTTGTTAAAAATTCGGGTGACCAATTTAGAGGGCAAGCCAGCTTCGGTGAGTGAAATTACGATGCGGTGGTTGCTGCGGAGCATTGACGTAAAAATTGGCTTAGTTGTTTTTATCATTTCTTCCTTTTTCGAAACCCTAAGTGCAAGTACAGACTTGGTTTATTCGCTGGGAGTTTTAATGGCAATTCCTTTACCTTTAGTGGGATTGATTTCTATAATTGTTACCAAGAATAATCAACGTCTGGGTGATTTTGCGGCAGGAACAATTGTGGTGAACGATAAAAAAAGGGTGAGTTTAAATGAAACGCTTTTAAAGTCAAAAATTGAAGATTACGAGCCGGTATTTAAGCAGGTTTTAAAATTGCGGGATAAGGATATTTACATTATAAAAAATATTGTTGAACAGGCGGAAAAAGGCAACCATTCGCAAGTGCTGCCGCTGGCAGAAAAGGCTAAAAAGATTTTGGGTGTAGAAACAGATCTGTTACCTCTGGTATTTCTTAAAACTTTGTTGAACGATTACAACCACTTGGCTCAGGATAAGGATCTTTAATTTTGGAGTGAGGTGAGGAATGTAGAATTAGGAATGTTGAATGAGGAATGGTTTCGCGCTTGTCTTACTGAGCTTTCTTTGCAGTGCAACGAAGAAGAAATGGTCGAAGTGAGCGAGCGGGATAAGGAATGAAGAATGAAGAATGTAGAGAGAGGACTGTTGAATGAGGACTGTAGAGTGTTTTAACTATTCACTTGAATTAAAAATTCTGCTAAAATCAGCGAAATCTGCGGGAGAAAAAAAAGAATTACCAATCAGCTAATTATTAATCTGGGATTTAGGAAGACATTTTTTTGATTGATCACAAGGTTCATTTTTCTTTTAATTACCTTTCGTTTCTCATTTTTTAACACAAAATTCCCATGGACATAACAACTTTTCCCGTTTATTATCAGGCTTATATTAAAAAAGTACCACAAGGCGATCCACTTGCTTTGTTAGATTTGGGAGTAAAAGAAACCATTAAAACCTTGGTCATGGTAACAGAAGAAAAAGCCAATTGGGCGTATGCCGAGGGGAAGTGGAGCATTAAAGACATTGTACAACATTTAATTGATACCGAAAGAATCATGAGCTATAGAGCGTTGAGTTTTGCTCGTGGTGAAGCCAATAAAATTCCCGGGTATGATCACGATGCTTATGTAACAACTGCTTCGGCAAATGGACGAACCTTAAAAGAGTTGTTGGAAGAGTTGAAGCGACTGCGAGTAAGTACCATCGATTTATTCAAAAGCTTTACGCCTGAAATGCTAGAACGCAAAGGAAATGCCAATGGAGTAGATTTTACAGCAGGTCAATTCATGTACATTTTGATTGGGCACGAAATTCATCACATGCAGGTGATTGATCAGAAGTATTTGTAAGCCAAAAGCCGAAAGCTAAAAGCCTACTATTAAAAGCTAAACGCTAAAAGTTGAAAGCGAAAAAAATATTTTAATATCTGTGCTTCAAGCCTTAAGCTTTGCGCTTTAAACTCATAAATTATGATTACTTGGGAAGATTTCGAAAAAGTAGACATCCGCACGGGAACCATTGTTGAGGTAAATGATTTTCCAAAAGCTAGAAAACCGGCGTGGCAATTAACAATAGATTTTGGTGCTGAAATCGGAATTAAAAAGTCTAGTGCGCAAATCACAGCTCATTATTCAAAAGAGGACTTAGTAGGCAAGCAGATTTTAGCCGTAGTGAATTTTCCGCCCAAGCAAATTGCCAATTTTATGTCGGAATGTTTGGTGTTGGGCGTTGCAGATGAAAGCGGAGATATTGTGCTTGTTACTACGGAACGAAAAGTTGGTAGTGGGGAGAGAATGCAATAGTAAGTGTATGTTTTAAATATTGAAAGTCAGATTGGTAGCCTTGTAGAGTGAGAATAAACGATAACGATTAAAAAATATGAAAATAGCAGTAACATCAGCGAACGGAAAATTAGGCTCGGCAATAGTAAAACAGCTAATTGCAGAAATGGGGAAGGAGAATGTAATTGGAATTGCTAGAACTCCTTAAAAGGCGCAGCACCTTGGTGTAGAAATTAGAAAAGGGGCAGACGATATTATTCGGAAGTTGGGAAGCTTGGGCAGAATTTTTAAAAATGGCTGACGACCGAGAAAATCTTCATGATACATGGGAAGAATGGTACGAAGCTTTTTTAAAATTAAAACGAGAACTTACACTTCAAGGCTATTTAGTAAATGATTGTATAGTCGACTTACACGAACTGAAAAAATACTGCACGGATAAGGGGCTAAAAGTAAACGGAGAGGCACGATCTCAATTTGTTCAAAAAGGCTAAAAAGAAGTAGCTAGCCAAAGTAATGGCATTGATAGAATATTGGGCAAGAGAACAGAGAAACACTTTATTATTCTACCGTTAGGTTGTTTTTGAATTCATTGGTCAGATGAATCAATTTCACAATCAAAAAGGTTTCTACCTTCTCAATTTGGCCAAATCAAGTTCAAAAATTTTGAATTTGATGAATTGATACTTCCGAATTCACCTTATTTTTTCAGAAATACTGATTATTTCAATTGGCTTATTTATATTTGTTTGTGTTATAGTAAAATTTACCATAACAATTGTGGGATTTAGATTTGTCACAATAAACTCATTAATTCATTCATCTCTTGTTTAAATAAGGGATGTAAAGCATTACAACTATGAAAAAAATTACATTTTCTATCCTCTTTCTCATCACAGCATTGGGGTTTTCTCAAGCTCCATCAGTAAATCCGCCAACACCTCCTGCCCGAAATGCAGTAGATGTAATTTCAATTTTTAGTGGAGCGTATAATAACATTACAGGAGCAAATTACAATCCCAATTGGTCGCAAAGTGGTTTTGGCTCTGCTAGTTCAACCTTTACACCAACAGGTTCAGGGAATGTAGTATTGGCCTATACAAACTTTAATTACCAGGGGGTAGAGTTCAACTCAACCATAGACATTACCGCCATGGACTTTTTGCATGTAGACATTTGGACTGCCGGAGGTGTAGCGCCAAGCATAGCTGTGATTAGTTCTGGTGTAGAAATTCCTCATCCCATTCCAAATGCAGCAGGTTCTTGGCAAAGCATAGATATACCGGTTACGGGAATTACAGGGAATTTAGCGAACGCCATACAATTTAAGTTTGCTGGTGGAAATGGAACTACTCATGCCATTTATGTCGATAACTTGTATTTCTGGAAAGCGCCTGCTGCTCAAGGAAAAGATGCCACCTTAAGTGCCTTAGAGGTTGGAGGGAA
Source organism: uncultured Flavobacteriales bacterium (assembly GCA_905479325.1). Taxonomy (GTDB): domain Bacteria; phylum Bacteroidota; class Bacteroidia; order Flavobacteriales_E; family Vicingaceae; genus NORP294. The sequence continues at coordinate 2,932 of CAJQLW010000092.1, read as the reverse complement.
TTCAGTTGCAGGTTTTACACCAAATACCATTTCATATGATTTTGTGCTACCTGGTGGAACAACTACAGTGCCTCAAATAACCTTAGCGACGACTGCAGATACTGGCGCTACCGCAACCATAACGCAATCAACTTCTATTCCAGGAAGTGCAACTGTGTTGGTAACATCGCAAGATGGGACTACCACCAAAACTTACACCATACGTTATTTTATCGGTGCACCGCACATCAATGCGCCTGCACCTCCAACTCGAAATGCAGTTGATGTAATTTCAATTTTTAGTGGAGCGTATAACAACATTACAGGAGCGAATTACAATCCAAATTGGTCGCAAAGTGGTTTTAACACGGCGAGTGTAAGCTTTCAACCAACAGGTTCAGGAAATGCAGTTTTGGCTTATCCAAATTTCAATTACCAAGGAATAGAATTTAATTCGGTGGTAGACATTAGTGCAATGGAGTATTTACACGTTGATATTTGGACAGTTGACGGAGTTGCTCCCAATGTATCTGTTATTAGCTCAGGTGTTGAAGTTCCACGTCCAATTCCTAATGGAGATGGAGCTTGGCAAAGCATAGACCTTCCTGTTGCAGGAAGTACAGCCAACTTAATGAGAGCCATTCAATTGAAATTTACTGGTGGTAACGGTTCGTCCACAAGAATTTACCTTGATAACATCTATTTTTGGAAAACGCCTGCAGCACCGGGAAAAGATGCAACCTTAAGTGCACTATCGGTAGCAGGAACCCCAATTGTTGGATTTACGCCTAATTCATTGACGTATAATTATGTATTTCCCGGGGGAACCACTACGGTGCCTCAGATTACCTTGGCCACAACTGCAGACGCTGCAGCCTCAACCACAATAACCCAAGCCACCTCAATTCCTGGAAATGCTACCGTGTTGGTAACATCTCAAGACGGCACAGTTACTAAAACGTACACGGTACGGTACTTTATTGGAGCGCCACACATCAACGCTCCAACTCCTCCGGTGCGAAATTCATCAGATGTAATTTCGATTTTTAGCAATGCGTATAACAATATATCAGGAGCGAATTACAATCCAAATTGGTCGCAAAGTGGCTTTAACTCGGCGAGTGCAAGCTTTCAACCAACAGGTTCCGCAAATCAAGTATTGGCTTATCCCAACTTTAGTTACCAAGGAATAGAGTTTAATTCATCATTGGACATCAGCGCCATGCAATATTTACATTTAGATATTTGGACGGTTGACGGAGTTGTTCCCAATGTATCTGTTATTAGTTCAGGTGTTGAAGTTCCTCGTCCGGTTCCAAATGCTGATGGAGTATGGCAAAGCATTGACCTGCCTGTGGCAGGAATTACAGGAGATTTAACAAATGCCATTCAATTGAAATTTACCGGCGGAAATGGTTCGTCCACTAGAATTTATGTTGACAACATCTATTTTTGGAAGGGTCAGCCGGTAGGTATAGAAGAGTTAGCTGTAACGGAGCTTCGTGTTTACCCAAATCCAACCACCGATGTTTGGAAGGTAAAAAGCGATCAGCGAATTGACGTTGTAGAAGTGCTAGACATTCAAGGAAAAGTAGTGTACAGTGCTGCCGTCAATGCAAAAAATGCAACCATTGATGCTGCAGGATTCGAAAATGGAATTTATTTTATGAGACTTACTTCAGCAAATGAAACAAAATCGATGAAGCTGATTAAGAATTGATGGAATAATTAGCAGTTAAAGTTTAATCCACTGAGCCACATTGTATCAATGTGGCTCTTTTTGTTATAGTGTCTTTTTATTGATCTTGTAACTATTACTTCTATCGGAATAGACATAAACACGCATTGAACTAATTTATGTAGATATGTAAAATACCTACTTGTAGAAATTGCTTTTACCACGCATTAGGTGTATTAAGAAAAATTAACAAAAGTTCTAAAGCTGTCTTATTTTCAGTTAATTTCGCACCTCAAAATAAAAATCAAACGATGAACACATTAAAATTGACATTTGCTGTAGTACTCTTTGCTGCAGTATTTAGCTGTAACCAACCAGTAGAAAAAGCAACAGAAGAAACAGCTCCTGCTGTAGTAGAAGAAGTAATTGAGGTGGAAGTAGAGGAAGAAGTTATTGATGCAGATAGCATTGTTACTGCAATTGATGAAGCCCGAGCTGAAATTGAAGCAAACTTAGGTGAACCGGTAGCAGTAGCTACAAAAGAGCTGAAAGAAAAAATTAAGCAAAAATGGGAGAAAATTCACTTTTACCTTATGGACGGACAGGTAATTAGAGTAAAGACCTATCCTTACGAAAACATTAGTGCTAGAACGGAAGAATTCTACCTGATGAACGGAGAGTTAGCCCTAGCTGTAATTGAAGACAATGGAGCCGGAGAAAGAGGCAAAACTGCTGAGCAAATTGACAAATTGTATTACTTCTATAACGGAGAAGCAGTAAAAGAAATGGGTGCTGAAAACGAGAAAGAATATAGCGTAAAAGATGGTGATGCAGAAGAGTTAATGGCTGAATTGAAAGAGTATTTAGACATTTATGCCGCGCAGTCGGCAGAGTAAGTTATTGCCTACGTGGTAAAGGAAAGCAGATGAGTTGAACTTATCTGCTTTTTTTATTTCCGGCAGATAAATATGGATTAATCTACTTGAGATTAACACAAACTTGTTATCTTTTCGCTAAAGTTTAAAACACCAAGTGTTGACTGAAATAGATAAAACTTCAAAGGATTGCAAAACTTGTGGGCTAGAGCATCAGCACAAGTTTTGCCCTAATTGTGGCGAGCCAAGGCTAACCAAGAAGATTACCTTCAGTTCGATCATAGAAGATACGTTCTCGTCTGTTATAAATATGGATAGAGGTATACTCTTTAACATTAAATCACTCGTTGTTCATCCGAAAAAAATAACGCTAGATTATGTTTCTGGTAAACGAAAAGGG
>CAJQLW010000091.1 GCA_905479325.1 uncultured Flavobacteriales bacterium | reverse complement strand
CCGGCAATGTTTTTAAGAGTTCCGTTGCTAGTTCGTTTTGAGCGTCTTGCTCAAATTCTCCGTAAACCATCACATGTAAATGCTTCTCACTTTGAATTCTAATTGCCTCTAAAATTCGGGGATGCCCGTGACCCAAAGAACTCACAGCAATTCCGGAAACCAAATCCAAATAGGATTTTCCATCCTTATCGTAAATGTAACTTCCTTTCGCTCTGTCCACCTTAACTCCGTAAGGGAAAGGAGTAGTTTGAGCTAAATGTTCCTTAAAAAAATTATTATCCGTACTCACAAGGCTAAATTACAGTTAAACCAAAAATGGACAAGTATTTTTCAAAAATCGGGTACTACTTTATTTGTGTTTTCTTACTTTCGAAACTCAAACAAAAAGCATGGAATCAATACTTCTAGAAAAGCAAAACGGCGTAGCAAAATTGACCTTAAACAGACCAAAGTCTTTCAACAGTTTTAACAGAGAAATGGCATTGAACTTACAATCAAAATTAGATGAGTGTAATAAAGATGAGGAAGTTAGAGCAATAATTATAACGGGAGAAGGGAAAGCATTTTGTGCCGGACAAGACTTAGTAGAAGTGACCGACCAGGCACTAAATCCGGGTTTTAGAAAAATTTTAGAAGAGCATTACAATCCAATTATTCAAAAAATTCGCAATACGGCTAAGCCAATTATTGCAGCAGTAAATGGAGTAGCTGCAGGAGCAGGAGCGAATATCGCATTAGCGTGTGACATTGTGGTTGCTCATGAGAAGGTTAGTTTTATACAAGCATTTTCGAGTATAGGCTTAATTCCCGATAGTGCGGGAACGTTTTTTTTACCTCGATTAATTGGTTTTCAAAAAGCAAGTGCAATCGCAATGCTTGGCGATAAAATAGGAGCAGAAGAAGCTGAACGAATGGGAATGATTTATAAAGTATTTTCGGTTGAAAGCTTTGCAGAAGAAGTTGATGCATTGGCGACACGATTGGCAAATATGCCCACCAAAGGTCTCGCATTAACTAAAGCTGCGTTTAACACATCACTTTTTAACAGTTTAGAGGCTCAGTTACAAGTTGAATCAGATTTGCAAATTGAAGCAAGTGAAACAGCTGATTATAAAGAAGGCGTTTCAGCTTTTTTAGAAAAAAGGAAACCCAATTTTATTGGAGAATAACATTGGGTCCAACAACGTTTAATCGGGGCAATTTTATTCTGAGGGCGAAAATTGAACAGGTATAGTGACTACTTGACTTACTTTTTTACCTTGTTCTATTGCAGGGTTCCAAGTAGGCATACCTTGCAAACATTCTACGGCTGTAAAATCCATGTCTTTGTTAATGCCTTTTTTAACAACAAAGTTGGCAAGTTTACCGTTTTTCTTAACTGTGAATTCAACTCTAACGATGCCGAATCGTACATTTTCATTGGGTGTTCGTAAGTTCGCTTTAATCCATTCGTTCATTTTTTCCATGCCACCCGGGAAAGATGCCTTTCGATCTGCTTCTATTTGAATTTCTGAATAAGAATTTTTATAGCTAATTAAGCTGTCTCCCGTAATACCGAGAATCAAGATAAATTGAATTAGTAGGATAACTTTCATACACCATTAATTTGTTACTAATGTAGAAAGTTATTTTTAAGAGATAAAAAAAATGTTGTGGATAACCATTTAATGTACGTGAAACGCCCTTTCGAATAGAAAGGGCGTTGAATTAGTAACATTGATAGAACATTTAGTTTGTTGGGGCATTCGGAGCTTCTGGCGCAGTTGGAGGAGTTGGAGGAGTTGGTGGCTCTGGAATATCAAAACTGATTGGCAGCGTTAATTCCATCTTAACCTTTTTTCCATCTTTTTCGGCGGGAGTCCATTTGGGCATCATTTTCATCACTTTCATCGCTTGATTTGTAAAATCTGGGTGTGGTGATTTTAAGGCTTTAAAGTCAGTTAAAGTTCCGTCAGGTTGAACGTTGAACTGAATAAACACTTTTCCCGAAAGCCCTTGTTCTGCCATACATTTAGGAAATATAATATTTCCTTGAATGAATTTGAACATCTCTACTTGTCCGCCGGGGAATTCAGCTGCTTTATCTACGGCATTTATCGTTACTTGTTCTTTTTCAATAGCACTAGAACCTGCTTTAACATTTTGATTAATAAAAACAGTCGAAGTGAAAAGCAAAGCGGTTAAGCCAAGTACGGGCGCCGTAAGTTTTGTTTTAAATTGATTTTTTAGTCTCATAATTCTAATTTTTAAGTGTGTAGATTTAAATCGATTTGTAATTAATGGAAATTGAGTAAAGGTTTGTGAAATCAATAAATGCAGGTATTGGTCATCTTTTTCCCAGCTTAATTCATCTGCTTCGTATTCGTGCAGTTCTTGAAAAAGGGCTTGAAATTTAAACAGGACGATGTTAGGCCAAAGCACAATTTTTAAGGTTTGGCAAAGCATAATGTCTAAACTGTGCTTTCTATTTACATGAACTCGCTCATGGCGTAACAGTATTGCTTTTTCAACAGCTGAATGGTTTGCTCCGATAAAAATCCAATTGAAAAAACTAAAAGCAGCTAAGCTCTCTTTCAGCTCGTAGTAGCCTTGGTCGGGCTTGTGTGTAGCCGCAGCCTTAACTTTAAAAGAGCTGAAAGTTGCGCAATTGTTTTAATGGCAAGGACTAAACTTACTAGTGCGTACAACCAAATAACCGCTTGACTCCAAGAAATTGCTCCGTTAGAAAGCTCGGTGGTGGTTATATTCACTTCGGGCAATCGTATGGAATATAAAGCTCCAGTTTCTATGACTTGTACACTTGAAAACTCAAGAAAGGGCAGTGCAAAAGCCGATGCAATTCCAATCAGTAAGAATGGTCTTGAAAATTTGTAATTCTTTAAAGGTCGAAGAAAGCCAACATAAATCAAATAGAGTGCGATAAGGTAAATGTTGACTTGTATGAAATAGGGAAGTAGGCTTTCCATAAATTATTTTTTTAGTGCTTTAATAATGGCATCGAGTTCATTTAGGTCTATTTCTTCTTTTTTAGCGAAGAAGGATACCATTTTTTCAAATGAGCCGTCAAAATATTTGCCAATTAAATTTTTAGATAAATCGGTTTTATACGTTTCCTTGCTGATTATAGGGTAGTATTGATGGGTTTTACCAAATGCAACAAAACCGATAAACCCTTTTTTTTCTAATATTCGGATGATGGTAGAAACTGTAGTATATGCTGGTTTAGGCTCGTCCATTTGAGCTATTACTTCCTTGACAAATGCCTTTTCCATTTGCCACAATACCTGCATTACTTGCTCTTCTGCTTTTGTTAATTCTTGCATGAGACAAATACAACTAAAAGTTTAGTTATAAAACTATTTTTTTAGTTGAAAATAATTTTAGTCCATTCTTTGAATTGGTTTAGCATTGAACTTAACTTCGCTTGCAAATAAAATTGAGAAGCATGAAAGTAGGAGTAATAGGATGTGGAACCATGGGAAGTGGCATCGCACAAGTAGCCTCAACAGCAAATTGTCAAGTTGTTTTGTATGATCTAAGTGAAGATGCATTAGTAAAGAGTGAGAATTCACTTGCAAAAGTGATGGGTCGCTTGGTTGAGAAAGGGCGTTTAACGGATGAGTCAGCTTTAGCCATTAAAAATAGAATTACCTATTCTACGGCGTTAGATGATATGAAGGGTGCAAACTTAGTGATTGAGGCTATTGTAGAAAATCTTGAAGTAAAACACAAGGTGTTTCAATCGCTGGAGGCTATTGTTTCTGATGAGTGTATTCTTGCTTCAAATACTTCTTCACTTTCTATAACTTCATTAGCAGCTTGTTTGCAAAAGCCTGAGCGTTTTATAGGTGTCCACTTTTTTAATCCTGCTCCATTAATGAAACTAGTTGAGATTATTCCTGCCGTTCAAACATCTGCTGAAGTGCTTCAAAAGACACAAGAAACCATTGATTCATGGAAAAAGGTAACGGTTAAGGTAAAAGACACTCCTGGATTTATTGTAAATAAAGTCGCTCGCCCATTTTATAGTGAAGCGATTAAAATGTACGAAGAGGGCACCGCTGACTTCGCTACGATTGATTGGGCAATGAAAGAGATAGGTGGTTTTCGAATGGGACCATTTGAATTGATGGATTTTATTGGACACGATGTAAATTATGTAGTAACAGAAACCGTATTTAAAGCGTTTTACTACGATGGCAGGTACAAACCATCCTTTACTCAAAAACGACTTTCGGAAGCAGGATACCTGGGAAGAAAATCGGGAAGAGGATTTTACAATTACGCAGAAGGAGCCATAAACCCTGAGCCAACAACTGACCCTGTTTTAGGAGATTATATTGTAGATAGAATTGTAGCAATGCTTATCAATGAGGCAGCAGATACCTTACATGTAAACATTGCCAGTGCAAAAGATATTGATTTAGCCATGCAAAATGGAGTGAATTACCCCAAAGGTTTGCTTGCTTGGGCCGATGAAAAAGGTTTGCCATATTGTGTTTCTGTGATGGATGAGCTCTTTGATGAATACCACGAAGAACGATACAGATGCAGTCCAATTTTGAGGAAGCTAGGAAAAAACAACGCTACATTCCTTTAAATGAAACGCTTGCGAAACTTCCTTTTTCAGCCGGTAGACAATAGCCAGTTGATTTTGTTTCGAATAATTTTTGGTTTTTTGATTACCTGTGAGGCATGGGGAGCCATCTTAACCGGTTGGGTTCATAGGGCTTTTATAGAGCCTAAAATGACTTTTCCGTTTCTTGATTTTGACTTTTTGTCGCCAATTCCCGGCAACGGAATGATTTACTATTTCATTGTGATGGGAGTTTTCGGACTAATGGTGATGCTAGGTTTTAAATACCGTTTAGCCACTATTGGGTATGCCCTAATGTGGAGTGGGGTTTATTTTATGCAAAAAACCAATTACAATAACCATTACTACTTAATGGTGTTGCTTACTTGGTTATTTACACTTTTACCATCGAATGAGTCGCATTCAATTGATGCAAAGTACAATAAATCTATTGTAAAGAACTATTGTAGGCAGTGGCATTTGTGGATTTTTAAAGGGCTTGTACTGATTGTTTATTTTTACTCTTCAGTAGCTAAAATGTACCCCGATTGGATTCATGCAGTTCCAATTAAAATTTGGTTTACTCAAAAAGCCGATTATCCTATTGTTGGGCCGCTGTTAGCTCGAAATTGGTTTCAACACTTTGTTGCTTGGGGTGGAATAATTTTCGATTTGTTGATTGGTCCTGCCTTGCTTTGGAAACGCACCCGAAAAACCGCCTTTGTGGCATCATTATTTTTCCATGGGTTTAATTCTATTGTTTTTCAAGTAGGGATTTTTCCCTTTATGGGAATTGCTTTTGGCTTGTTTTATTTTAAGCCAGAGACGATTAGAAGTATCTTTTTCAAGCATAAACCCGCATTTGATCGTGCAGTTCAAACTGTTGCAACTCCTTCATACCAATCTATTAAAGCCATAGCCTTTTCAGCTTTTATGGTACTCATGTTCGTTTTGCCGTTGCGGCACCATCTATTTGAGGGAAATGTCAATTGGACCGAAGAAGGACATCGTTTGTCTTGGAGAATGATGTTGCGCTCAAAATCAGGAATTGTTGATGTATGGGTTAAGAAAAAGGAAGGCTCTTACTACGTTAATTTGAATGAATACCTTACTCCTAAACAGCAAGCTGCTATAGCAACTAGGCCTGATATGTTTTGGTATTTCATTCAGTATCTCAAAAAAGATTTGAATGTAAAAGGTGAGGGAGATTATGAAGGACTCTATGCTGTTAGCAGGGTAAGTTTAAACAATCATCCTGCTAAGCCGCTTTACAAGGCAGAGATAGACTTTTCAAAAGTAGATTGGAATAGGTTCAGTGAAAATACTTGGGTTACAAGAGAAGAC
>CAJQLW010000090.1 GCA_905479325.1 uncultured Flavobacteriales bacterium | reverse complement strand
GAAAACTAAAGGCAATTAAAACCAAGGGTCGAGATAGGCGATAGCCTCCAAAGGATATTAACTTTACATTTTTCAATATTATTCTATGAAGTACTTCACTGTTATTGCAGCCATAGTTTTTTCGGCATGCGCTTACGGCCAGTTTTACGATCTGAACACCATTCAAGAAATCAAAATCACCTTTGCGCAATCCAATTGGGATGCGATTCTAGATGCTCAAAAAGCAGGGTCAGAAGATTACACCATGGCTACAACGGTTGAGATTAACGGAACCGTTTTCGACAGCGTAGGGGTCAAGTACAAAGGGAATAGTACTTATCGGGCAACTCAAACCAAAAATCCTTTTCATATTGAATTGGATACTTATAAAGATCAAGATTACGAAGGCTACAAGGATATTAAGTTGAGCAATGTTGCCAACGATCCTTCCTTTGTAAGAGAAGTACTTTCTTACCAAATATTGAGACAATACATGGTCGCTCCTGAGTGCAATTATGCCAATGTATATGTAAATGGAACGCTTATCGGTTTGTATTCTAACGCCGAAGCGATTTCTAAAACTTTTCTTAAAAATCGTTTTGACTCTAAAAACAACACCTTTGTAAAGTGCAGCCCACCTGCAGGTGCTGGACCAGGGACTACCAGTTATCCAAACCTAACCTACTTGGGAACAGACAGTACAAAATATTACGCATCGTATGAGATGAAATCTGATGGCGGTTGGGATGAATTGATTCATTTGACCGATACATTGAATAATAGCGTTGGAAGTTTGACGGATATTCTTGATGTCAATCGTGCTTTATGGATGTTGGCATTCAATAATGTACTGGTAAACTTAGACAGCTATTCAGGTGGTTTTGCTCAGAATTACTATCTGTATCGATCCGATTACAATCAGTTTTTGCCCATCGTTTGGGATTTGAACGAATCATTTGGACGATTTACTCAAACCGGATCTTCTTCGGTTAGCCTAAGAAGTACTACTGACAAGCAACAAATGACGCATTTGTTGCATGAGAATGAGGCTAATTATCCATTGATTTCAAAGTTATTGGCAGATCCAACTTATAAACGCATGTACATTGCCCATTGTAAAACTATGTTGGAAGAGAATTTTGCAAATGGAAGCTACTTGTTAACTGGAGCTGCTTTACAGTCAACAATTGACGCAGCTGTTCAGGCTGATAACAACAAGTTTTTTACTTACGCAAATTTCACTGCTAACTTAAGAACAGATGTTTCTGGCGGCGGCGGTGGTCCCGGTGGTCGAAGCACTAATGGAATCGGAAATTTAATGGACGGAAGAGCAACTTACTTGTTGGCTCAATCAGACTTTACGGCTACATCGCCAACAATATCAACTCCTGCGTCTTCCAATGCTGCTCCCTCAATCAACAGCAGCTTTACAATCACAACTACTGTCAGCAATCAAACTTCAGTGTTGATTGGTTACCGATTTACTTCAAACAGTCCGTTTATGGTGGAAGCTATGTTTGACGACGGCGCTCATGGAGATGGAGCAGCTGGAGACGGTGTTTTTGGTTCGCAAATCACCATGCAAAGTTTGAAAATGGAATACTACGTATATGCTGAAAATGCGAATGCAGGATTGTTTTCTCCAAGAAGAGCAGAGCATGAGTTTTATACACTTTCGCCAGCGGGGTTATTGGTTATAAACGAAGTAATGTCTTCTAATAAAGCTACAATAGCTAGCGATGTAGGATCGTTTAGCGATTGGATTGAATTGTATAACGGCGGCTCATCGTCTATAGCATTGGGCGATTACTATTTGAGCGATGATGAAGATGAGCCTACAAAATGGCAATTACCGGTTGCTAGTTTAGCTTCAAAAGGGTATCAAATGATATGGGCGAGTGGAGATGTTACTCAAGGCGAGTGGCATTCAAATTTCAAGTTATCAAAAGACGGTGAAACTTTAGGATTATATTACTCAACGGGCGGAGATACATTAGAAGTTGATGTTATCGATATTCCAGCTTTATCAAATGATCAATCCTATGGCCGCGAAAGTGATGGAGCAGCAACTTGGGTGAAGTTTGACGTTGGAACTCCAAACGACACGAATAGAGTAGTTGTGTCAGACACCACCTCAATTGAACAACATTTATTAGAAGGCATTCAGTTTTTCCCGAATCCAGCAAACGATGTTTTGAATTACAATTTAGGCTCAATGGATCAAGCGAATACCGTTGAGTTTATTGATGCAGTTGGAAGAACTTCGAAATCAGTATCGTTGGATGCAAACGAAGGGGCTATCGATATTTCTGAGTTGAATACAGGTGTTTACTTTATTTCTTTTCAATCAGAGGCTGGATTCACAAGAATTGAAAAGCTGATTAAAGATTAGGGGGTTTTACCTTCTAGTCCCTTCGAGTGTAACGCCAAAGCGGGATGTATCGAGAAGTTTATTGTAATCGCAAAAAGGGCGTTTGTTTTGAGATTAATCTTCCTTAAACCACTGTAACTAGTAGTTTCTGTAGCGCTTCTCGAGCTTTGATACACCTGGCATAAGCAGGATTATCTAACTACTCCATTTTTCCTTAAGTTGGGGTGCTGTTTTTTTTAGACCAACCAAAATACAACAGTATCGCCCCTATCAAAATTCCTGGTAAACCGGTGACGACTTCTCCTTCAAAAGTTAAAACCAGTCCAGCCAAAATGGTTATTCCGCCGAATCCAACAAATGCTTTTAAGGTATTGTCATTTGATTTTTTTGCTTTCATTTTCTTCGTTTTCTATTTGAATAAACTACATACAAATGTATCGATATTTTAAACCGTTGAAGGTTGCGTTGAGTGATAGTAATAGGTGGTTTTTAGCGTCTTGTTATTATCCCAATACCTGATTTATCAAACTCACACTAAATATCGTCAACAAAAACCAACCAATAAAGCCTTGTACAATGGTTACATAGCGCGCTGCGCCGTGTGTTGGAATATCTTCAAAGCCTAAGGTGGTAAAAGCATTTAAGCTTAAGGTAAGCGCATTTAAAATGTGAATGAAGCCAGAGTAGGCCACAAACGCCAAGGTGGCAATAAAACTCTTTTCTCGATTTTTAGAAGTAAGGTCTTTCACTTTGGAGAGCAGTTGGCTACGATTACTTACATCCCAATCAGAAGGGAAGAACAGATAGAAAATAGCGAATAGCAAAATCACCCAGCCGCTTTTAATAACCGCTTTGGCGGAGTTGGTTCCGTAATCGGTGAAGTAGGAGAGGAAGGAGTTGAGTTGCCAGCGAAAGAAAGATTCGAAGGTTTTGTTTTGTTCAAAGAGGTATTTCCAGCGGCGGGTTTCTACTTGTTTCATTTCGGCGTAGCAGCCGTTGGCTGATTCTATATCTCCATTCTTTTTACAAATATCATAAATGGTCTTATAAGAACGAATGAGGTGTTTGGCTTGTGGTTTTCCCATGTCGGCATGTTTCCCTTTCATTACAATTGGCAGTCCAGTTATTCGTCCGTATTGTTTGGGTGAACTATATTCTCCATTGTATAGAAAAGTGCTGATTTTGAACCCTTCAAGTTGCTCCCAGCTTACCGAGTTTAGCATTTCTGAAAATATGAAAGAGTCGATACAAATATCGGAATTGAATACATTTGATTCTATCCAAAAGCTCTTTTCAACAGTCGAATTTGAAAGCTCTACTCTCCAATTAATATCATTCTCAAGAAACAAAATATCGGTAAATGTTCCTCCTAAAATTAACTCTTCCGTTCCTGTCTCACTTTCAAAGTTGTTGTTGAGTAGGTAGAAACTTGTAGGAAATTCATTGCCTGAATGAGAGTTTAAAAAGATTAGTCGTTCATTAGAGGTTACCTTAAATTCTTCTCCCCTATAGGTGATATCGTGTGTGTCAGCCTCGGTAGAATAAAAATCATTGTCTTGTAAAGTAACTAACCAAAAGTCAGATTCGATAAAAGCTAGACGATTTGAGAACGAATTGTCTTTGAGCCATACGTCAAGTTCTTGCGAGCATTTGTTCTCATCCAACAATAATTCTCCTACTAGCACATTTTCTCTCATTCCAAAGAAATTTAATTCTTGAAAGGAATTATTCGTGAAACTTACGTTTCCAGAAATGTCATTTCGTAAGAGTTCTAGTTTCTTGCCTTTAAACGTGCAGTTACTGAATGATAACTTGCCTAATTCGCAATCGTTAATATGAATGTCATCGTAAAACGTGCAATTTTCAAAGGTTAGCATTGTGTAATTGTGGTGAACAAAATGTATAAAGTTTGGAAAAACGCAATTTTTAAAATGGAGGCGAAAGACTCTTGATTCAATTGGAAGGTGAGCATTAACATGAATTGATAGGCTTGAGTTTAATTTACTAGATACGAGTGAGTCTCCATCAAATAGAGCCCCTCCTAAATTATTATGAACTGAAATTGTTTTATTCTGAATTTTTTAAATCACATACCTATATGAAATCTCTCCTAGCTCGTCATATTCTTCCAAAGTATCTGCATAATCCGTATTGTTTAGGATGTGCTCATAAACATGGAAAAACGAAATTGTATCCTGCTGAGTTTTTCCAATGAAAAAACAAAATATCAGTGGAAGGAGTAGGAGTCTATTCATTTGATTTTCAGGATTGTTTGCCCAAAGTAAACTTTATTTCAAAAGTGATAGACCATCAATTCAGAATTACTCATTTTTGACTCTCGTGAATGTCCTTAGAGAAAATACAATAACCCTAGTCCTAGCTTTGCTTTCTGCTATCTACTTTGGCTATTATTTATCCGTTATGAATTGGACTTCGGGCGGAGGAGATACCTATACCCATTTCCTTTTTGCCAAATACGCCTTTCAACATCCCGAGAATTTTGTGAATCATT
>CAJQLW010000089.1 GCA_905479325.1 uncultured Flavobacteriales bacterium | reverse complement strand
ATTTTAGTTAATTAAATGTTTGTCAGACCTTTAAATTGCTAATTATCTCTCTTTTTTGCAATAAAAATTGCTTTTTCTTATGTCGAACTCACGTTATTACAAAAAAAACTGCTTGATAGTTAGTTGATTCAAATTTTTCGCCATCTATTTCTGCTGCGAATCGAACTGCGCCACCTCCAATAAAGTTAGGAATGTCTGTAATATTTTGACCTTTTCCACAACCTATCAGTACAATTACACATCTTAAAAAATAAGATTAATTTTTTTATAGGAAGGGTTTAAGTTTATGGAAATAAATTAATTAATGGTGCAAAAGAGCTAAAAAACAAATCTGTTTGTTTTTTGTGTAAACATTATTAGGTATTATATTTTAGCCATAAATAAAACTGGTCAGTGAAGAAAAATAGAGCAAGATAGGAGGGTTTTTAAAAAGGTGTTAAAAAATACTTTAATAAGTTACAAATATTTGGCTGTCATAATTTTGAAATTATAATTGTTATTCATTATTATTGCATTGGTCATTTTTACCACAAAACAATTTATTTTTTACAAATGAAAAAATTAAGAAACATCACAGCAATCGCTGCTGCAGCATTATTATTGTCAAGCTGTTCATTAACAATGCCAGTTAACGCTACAAGTAATCCAGTAGGAGGTAAAGTAGGTACTGCTAAAGCTACAGGTTATTTAGGAATTTTATTCTTTAGCCAAGATGCAAGCATCCAAAAAGCTGCAAAAAATGGTGGAATTACTAAAATTTCTACTGTAGATATTAAATCTACTAACATCTTGAACCTTATTGTTACTTACGAAACAATCGTAACAGGAGAATAAGATTTTAAACAAGATTTATTAGCGGCTGTCTAAATTTTTTTAGACAGCCGTTTTTATATGTATTGATATGAAAAAAAATATAAGCTACTTATTTATACTCTTTATACTAGCTTGCAGCAACAAGATAGAAGGAGGAATAGATTTGTTTAACGGAAACGTATTTGCTCTAGCAACGAATGAAAAAGAGGCCTTGCTTACAGAGGAAGTTAAATTAAACTATAACGCACCTGAGCCAGCTGATAATATTCCATTATTTAAATGCATTAAAGGAATAGGATATGATTTGTTTATTGGCATACCAATAGAGACCTCAATAGACAAGTATTATGCATTAAAAAAGGCGAACGGTATACAAGATTCCAACCTGATTAAAACAGATAGTACCTACTACAACTATGTGTTAATAGATGGTACTTACTACGTAGAAATGTTATTAGAAAAAGAAAAAAGCCTGTTCTTTGTAAAAGCGCAGACAGCTAAACAGAATATTTTACAAACGGTTTTAAGTAAGGAAGAAATTACAAAACGATTTATAACAAAATGAAAACGATAAAAACTGGTAAGCTAAGCTTTTTTACAATTTTAACCTTCTCACTAATCTTAGCACTTGGTTCCTGTTCCGCAG
Organism: uncultured Flavobacteriales bacterium; assembly: GCA_905479325.1. Lineage (GTDB taxonomy): Bacteria > Bacteroidota > Bacteroidia > Flavobacteriales_E > Vicingaceae > NORP294. The sequence goes on along the minus strand of CAJQLW010000089.1, from coordinate 10,651 downwards.
GAAAAAGCGGGGTGAAAACAGGTAAAAAGCTTTTCACTGATTTTTTTGTTGGTGATGCAGGAACACAGTATTTCATTAAACCACTGACTTTTGAAAATGCAGCTATTTCTAACGAAGAATTGCTGGCTGATATTACTTTCAGGTATAAAGAGAAAATACGAGATTCAGCAACAGTGAATTTTTCAATAGTGGGCGTAGCTCCCATTAAAAATATTAACAGCGTCACTATTCTGAGTGATAAACTTCGTGTGCGTTCAGAGCTTATTGCCTTTTTGTTTAATGAGAGAAGTAAGTCAGGCTTTATCTCAAGGTTTTCATTTAAAATACCCGTTGCTTCATTAAAAGGATTGGTAGATTCTGGATATGAATGGAAATTTGAAGTGATGGAAACAGATTCCAAAACACGTCAATATGTGTCAAAACGATCAACTACCAAATCTCTTGAAAAACTAGATCAATCGCTTTTTATTTTATTGGATTAAACTGAAACGAGCAATGAAGTTCATTTGTGTTTCATTTTTTGAAGGGGACTAGAATAGAAAAGTGGAGATGGAAGTACTGATTTATTATTGAAGAATGGCTTTTGTGAATTTATTCAAAAGCAAAAAAAGAAGGGAACTCATTGAGTTCCCTTCTTTTTTAATGAAGACATTAGCGCTCCATTACTCGTTTTACAGCCTCTACAATACTGCTTTTACCTAAACCGTATTTTTCAAAAAGCTCTTCTGGTTTACCACTTTCTCCGAAGCTATCATCAACTGCTACATACTCTATTGGAGTGGGATTGTTTCTTGCTAAAAGTTGAGCAACAGAATCTCCTAATCCACCATTCATTTGGTGTTCTTCGGCAGTAACAACTCTTCCTGTTTTTGCCACAGACTTTAGAATTGCTTCATCGTCAAGTGGTTTTATGGTGTGAATGTTAATTACCTCTACACTTAAACCTTCGGATTCAAGCTCTTCTGCCGCCTTTAAACTTTCCCAAACACAGTGTCCGGTTGCAATAATGGTTACGTCGTTTCCTTCTTGAAAAGTAACTGCTTTTCCAATTTCAAATTTTTGGTTGGCTGGTGTAAAAACAGGCCATTTAGGTCTTCCAAATCGCAAATAAACTGGTCCGTCGTATTCAGCAATAGCAATGGTTGCAGCCTTTGTTTGCTCGTAATCACAAGGGTTAATTACAACCATTCCAGGCAACATTTTCATTAAACCAATGTCTTCTAAAATTTGATGTGTTGCACCATCTTCCCCTAAGGTTAAGCCAGCATGTGAAGCTGCAATTTTTACATTCTTGCCACTGTAAGCAATTGACTGACGAATTTGGTCGTAAACCCTTCCGGTAGAAAAGTTCGCAAAGGTTCCGGTAAAGGGAATTTTACCTCCAATGGTTAACCCTGCGGCAACTCCCATCATGTTTGCTTCTGCAATACCGGCTTGAATAAAGCGATCGGGAAAAGCATCTTTGAAAGCATCCATCTTTAAAGATCCTGTTAAGTCGGCACAAAGTGCTACAACATTATCGTTTCTTTTTCCGGCTTCCAACAAGCCATCTCCAAAACCAGATCTGGTGTCTTTCATTTCAGTGTATTCGTATTTTGCCATACTTATAGTTTTACTTGGGTGCTTTGTCCCGATTCTATTTCAAATGATTCTTCTTTTGTATAAATGCTAAGTCGTGAGTTCAAAGGTCTAAAAATAACCTTGTAAAAGCCTGGTTGAAGAACAATCGATTCTCTTGTGCTCATAGCGTTTAAGTTACAAACCCAAACTAATTCTTCTCCTTTTTGCTGAAAAACACTTCCGTAACCTTTTGAACTTAAGCTTATGGTCGCTAATCCTGCTTGTGGAATTTCTACGGTAGTTGTTCTGCTTTGAGCAATGTTAACTCCTTTGATGTAGGTTCTAGGTAAGGTCAATATTTCTAAATCATATTTTCCAGTAATGTATTTCTGCACATAGTCAAAGTCTTGAACAACCAAAACTTCTACTTCTCCCTCTTTTCTAACAATTGATTTTAAATCTTTGTATTCGTTGAAGCCGTTCATTTTTAGCTCTAAATTGCCTTGAGGAGCATCAACCGCAATGGTCGTGTGTTTACCGGCTATTAGTTTGATATCTTTTTTACCAACAGGGGGAATAGTGTGCACCACTAAATTGTAAGAACCAAGTGGGTCAATTGGCAACGTGTCAGGGTTTCCGCGGCTATCAATGGTATGCACAAAGTTGTACCGAATTTGCTTCGAAAATGAATCGTAAAACGTCATTGGAACGTTTGTTTCTGTGGGTCTGTTTAGCTCATCCAATAAATTTACCTGAGCAGTAGTATTGTTTAATGCTTGCGAAATAACAATGCCCAAAACATCTTTAAATGTAGCTTCTGAAGTTGCATCGTAGTAATTTCCAACACATTTGAAGGCATCAATTACTTCGGGTTCCAAGCCCATGCCAATTACAAATGGCTTTAGAATAACTCCTCTCTTTTGCAAGGCTAACGAAACAGCGCAAGGGTCTCCATCGCATTCCTCAATGCCATCGGTAATAAGAATGATTACGTTTCTTGCATTTTTATCGTCAGGGAAGTCATAAGCTGCCTGCTCTAAAGAGTAGGCGATAAGGGTTGTACCTTTTGGGCGAATGCTGCCTAATTTATCAATGATTTTTTCGTGATTTTTTGCCGAAAAAGGTACTTCCAGTTTTGTATCCTTACAATTTCTTCCATCGGAAGTTACGTTGTTTTGGTGGCCATATACTCGAAGGGCAACTTCTACATTTTCAGCTGATTTTAAACTGTCAACAATTTCCCGCAACAATTTTGTGGCAATTTGTATTTTTTGGCCCTGGTCCCATCGCCCATACATGCTTTGCGAAGCATCAAAAACAAAAAGTATTCTAGTTTTTTGAGGTACTGATTGCGCATCTGCTTGAGCAAAGCAGAATAAGAGAGTAAACAGAAAGGCGATATTTTTTAATACGCTCATGCTTTGTTTTTTAAGATTTGGAAGTTCCTAAATCAACAACCATACCTTTTAATAATCTCCTTCTTTTTCAGTTAATTGACCTAGAGCGTTTGCTAATTGCTCATCGTTTGGTGCAACTCCGTGCCATTTGTGAGAACCCATCATAAAATCAACACCCGCGCCCATTTCAGTGGTCATTAAAATACAAATTGGTTTTCCTTTTCCCGTTAAATGTTTGGCCGCTTTCAGGCCACTTACAGTAGAAGCCATGTTGTTACCATTCATTTCCATTACTTCCCAACCAAATGCTTCAAACTTTGCTCTCAAATCACCTAGTGAAAGAACATCGTCCGTATCGCCATCAATTTGGCGCTTGTTGTAATCTACCGTGCAAATTAAATTGTCTACTTTGTTGTGAGCTGCGAACATTGCCGCCTCCCAAATCTGTCCTTCTTGTAATTCTCCATCACCATGCAAGCAATAAACTAGCTTGTCGTCGTGGTTCATTTTCTTAGCCATGGCCGCTCCTATGGCTGCTGACATTCCTTGACCCAAAGAACCAGAAGCAATTCTAATACCTGGCAAACCTTCATGGGTAGTTGGGTGACCTTGCAATCGAGAATCAATTTTTCTAAACGTATTCAATTCTGAAATTGGGAAATAACCGCTACGAGCCAAAACACTGTACCAAACTGGTGAAATATGTCCGTTTGACAAGAAGCACAAATCCTCGTTTTTGCCGTCCATGGTAAAATCGCTCGAGTGATTCATTATTTCAAAGTACAATGCTGTAAAGTAATCTGCGCAGCCTAGAGATCCTCCTGGGTGACCTGAATTTACTGCGTGAACCATACGAAGAATGTCACGTCTTACTTGAGATGCAGTGTTTTCTAATTCTTGAATTGAAGCCATGAAGCAAAAGTTTTTTGTAAGCTCCAAAAGTACCTTAATTTAAAAAGATTTACTTGGTAATGTTGATAAAAATTGATAATCCGTAAGCAATTAAAATTCAATATTTTGATTAACTTAATCTAGCGAGAAATCTTGGTGAATATTTTCTCGTCCTCTCCCAGTCTAGACTTCATTTTAACAACATATTGACCTGTATTCCAGTCTACAATATCTTGTTGAACTCGGGCTCGTTTGTTTTCTGAATTAACTTCTTTATTAAAAAGTAATTGACCTTGCATGGTGAAAATAAAAAACTCAACAGAAGCGCTTTCAGTCTCAGTTTCAATCGTTATAAAATCTTCAATACCGGGGTTTGGAAAAATCTTTAGCGTCTCTTTTTCATAGGGTGAAGGTGCTACTCGAATGTAGAAGTTTAATCGAAAGGTTGAATCATTTCCGGTATAGATTAGTTTATTGTTTTTCCTCTCTCCATTGATGGTGATGAACGAAAAATAAACACCTGCAGAAATGGAATCTACATGTTCTTCAATAATCTGACTTTTAAAGTATGCCTTAGTTGGAATGGAACACTTTTTAGCTCCGAAAAGATTTAAAAATGAAACGTCTAATTGGTCTCCTTCGTTTAAGTGGATGATGAGATTTGCCTCACTAGTAAAAGGATTTGGAAAAACTTCTACCGTTGACGTATCGTTTTGAGAAGTGCTTACTAGAGGGAAAAGCAAATAGATCAGCAGCAGATAAAGTTTCATAAATCCCTTTAATTAAGTTAAAGATACCAAATAAAGAACAACCTATTTTAACGCGACCCCAACTGAAATGAGTCTTGTGTTTCAAGTGTTAGTATGTGAGAATTTTCTATTTTAAGACGCAGTTAATTCCCGAATTGTATTTCTATCTTTGCCCACCCAAAAAAACGAATGTTATGGCTTTAAAATGTGGAATAGTTGGCTTACCAAATGTTGGAAAATCAACCTTATTTAATTGTTTATCGAATGCAAAAGCGCAGTCTGCGAATTTTCCATTTTGCACCATAGAGCCTAACATTGGAGTAATTACTGTACCAGACGAGCGGTTGAATAAGTTAGCCGACATTGTTGTACCTGAGAATGTTCAGCCAACAACCATTGATATTGTAGATATTGCTGGTTTGGTAAAAGGAGCGAGCAAAGGAGAAGGTTTAGGAAATAAGTTTTTAGGAAATATCAGAGAAACGGATGCTATTATTCACGTTCTACGTTGTTTTGATGATGGAAACATTGTTCACGTTGACGGTTCAATAAACCCAGTTAGAGATAAAGAAACAATTGATTTTGAATTGATTTTAAAAGATTTAGAAGCAGTAGAGAAAAAGCTTGAAAAGATTAGAAGAGCAGCCAAAACAGGAGACAAGGCAGCTATTAAAACACAAGGAATATTAGATCAGTACAAGAAGCATTTTGAGGACGGAAAATCAGCACGATCAATTGAATTAACCGATGATGAGAAAAAAGAAGTAGCTGACTTATTTTTACTAACCGCGAAGCCTGTTTTGTATTTGTGCAATGTAGATGAAGGTTCAATTGCCGAAGGTAACAAGCACGTTGAGGCGGTAAAAGAAGCAGTGAAAGATGAAGATGCAGAGGTATTGATGGTAGCTGCGGGTTTAGAAGCTGATATTGCTGAGTTAGAAGATCCGGAAGAGCGAAAAGAGTTTTTGGAAGATGCCGGTTTGACTGAGCCCGGAGTGAACAAATTAATAAAAGCTGCTTATTCTTTATTAAATCTTGAAACGTATTTCACTGCAGGCAAAAAAGAAGTTCGAGCTTGGACCATTAAAAAAGGCTTTACCGCACCGCAAGCAGCAGGAGTAATTCACGGTGATTTTGAGCGTGGTTTTATTAAGGCAGAGGTAATTAAATTTAACGATTGGGTGACTTACGGTTCTGAGCAAGCTGCAAAAGAAGCCGGTAAAATGAACATGGAAGGCAAAGAATACATTGTGCAAGATGGCGATGTAATGCACTTTAAATTCAACGTTTAAATTTTCTTGCGATAAACCTTATAGGTTGATTTACCCCTCTTAAATTCTTGTAAGAGGTTCAACTCGGCAAGTAATTCCTCATGCACTCCGTAGTCAATAATTGAGTGCCAATTATCCCAGATGATAACATCATCTTCTGTGATTCCAGGTGTAATAGAAGTGTGGGTTTTGTAAAATTCAGGCTTGTAGGTAAATCGATGGTTTTCAATTACAATAAATTGACTAACCGGCGAGGTATGTTTGGTTGTGGCCAAAATAAGATGCTGCGCCTCATTGAACGGATCAATTCTTAATACCTCACTCAAGAATGGATCGGTATATATAAAACGTCTGTTTTCAAGGTTATTAGGTTGAATGTATTGAGCAACCAGCGCTGCATTTTCTTGCGCCTCGGTCCGGTTTAAATCTTTCCAATCCATAGCGGCGGGATTTTTGGTGAACGGGAAAATTGATACGACCGCAATTACAATTCCGGCAATACCAAGCCGTAACTTATAGTTGTTGACGTGAAAAAACCAATTGAAACCGTATAGTGCAATAATAGCCATGAGCGGTGTTACAGCTGCAAAGACTCGTTTTAACCCCATGGAATTAAAAATTTCCAAATACCAAAAAAGGCTGTGGGCAACAAAAAATGCCAAGAATAAACTGAGCACTAAAATCGTCTCTCGGTTGTGTTCTCTTTTATGGAAAGCAATGTAAAGTATCCCTAAAATGAATAGAATAAGCAAAGGAATTCCCATCAGGTAATTCAGCTTTTCAGTAAAATGAAATAAACTGCCGCTGCCATAGTGAGAACTTAGACTAGCATAAGGAATTTTAGTGAATACCCATAGGAAATCTTGACCGGATAAGAAACCAATAGCCGTATATAAAAGGTGACCAAATAAAAGTAAAAAAAGTGCTCTTTTTTGGTTGTAGAAGAGAAATAGGAGTCCAAATACGCCTATAAAAATTAAGCCTTCAGAGCGAATAAAAGGAGTGAAAGAAATAAGTAAAGCACTTAATTGGTATTTTTTATGTTGAACTAAATAAATGCCTGCACTAAGGAATAAAGCGCAAAGTGGTTCAGTTAATCCCGAAAAAGTGGTGGTGAAACTGATGGGGAAAATGAAATAGAAAAATGGCACAAGAATGGCCCATTGTAGACCTAGTTTTTTTGCAATTTTAAAACTGAAGTAGCTTGCTCCAAAGGCGCAAAGGATGTTGAACACTTTAATTCCCACAAAACCAAACTGCGCGAAAGGCGAAGCCAACAAGGTAAATAATGGTTTTGCCCAATGATTGAAATAAAGTTCTAGGTGGTGGGGAGCATATTTGGCGTGTAAGAAATGGTTGATGCTATCGGCTTCTTGGCCTGTTCCATTGAAGTTGAGTAGAATAAAAAGGCTTAGTATCCAGTAAGCGATACTAAAAATAATCCACTGCTTTTCTTTGCCAATTGTTGCCATTTAGGTTACGAATTTAATTCAAATTGCATCAATTCAACTTTTCTAAAGTTCCAAAATTTGGAAAAGTACAAAGTAAGTACATTGGTTGTTTAGAAGCTTAGCACTTGTCCCGATCTAAGAGAGTAATTTATTGGTTATTAGTTGGTCAATTGGGATTTTAACCCGTTCTAAGCCTTTTTCATAGATCCAATTCAAAAAAGTAGAAACTATTTTTTTCTCAATTTTGCCCCAAGAAGCCTCATCCCCAAAGGCAGGAGAAGACAATCTAAGCGCTTTTTCTAAATTAATTTTTAAATCTTTTTTAGGTAGCACTTTTGTTAATATTTCAATCGACTCTACTTGATTAATTGCAGCGAATAAAAAACCTTTTTTAGTTGCTGCTAAAAGTTACGGTACGTTTCTAGTTCTGACTCTACTGTTCTTTCGTCGGCTACCAACATAGGCGAGTAGGAGTATGGAATATTGTAATCTTTCATTTTTAAATAATGCAGCGATTCTGAGCAGTTTTCAGCTTCAACACCTTCCCAGTTTAAGAATACCCAGGTGCTGTCAAATTCGCCACTTAGTAAAGTGTCCCAAATACCTAGCTTTTCAGGATAAATCACTTCAATTTTTCCTTTTCCCCCATCATTCTGAATCATTTGTCGCACAATTTCATCTTCGTATCGTGCATTATAGGAGGCATATGATTTTCCGTCTAAATCTTTTGGGGAATTTAAGTCAGAACGCTCTTTAACAACAATAGCACTTAAATCCTCTTGTAAAATAGCAGCAATAGCTATCAGTGGAAATGGATTCGGTTTAGTGCGATAACTTAAAATACTTTCAGTTGGACAAAGGGCAAAATTCGCCTCACCCAACTCTACCTTTTTTGCTGGAGTAACAGCGTAATTATCATCTGACGGATCGATAATGTTCAATGAAATTCCTATGTCTTTGTAAAAGCCTTTTTTTAGGGCGATAAAAAAGCCTATGTGGTTAATGTTGGGTGTCCAATCTAATGCTAAAGTGAGATTTTTCATGAGCGTAAAGTTATCTGCTAATTCACAAATTTAAACGTGTGATTGTCTAGATTGTTGAACGAACAAATCAATAAGTCATCGTTTAAACTTTCTCAATGTAACTTTTCCAAAGTTCCAAACTTTGGAAAAGTTGGTAAAATAAAACTATCATTTTCAGCTAGTACTTGAACTTAACTGAAAAATAGAACTCAACTAAGTTTTATAGCTTAAATACTTGTTGGCAACCATTGTAAATTACTAGGTCTCTGCAAATGGAGTACATTATTTATTGAATTGTTTTAAAGAGAACAAATAGTTACATCGACTCAACTTTTCCAAAGTCCCCAACTCTACTTAGAACATTTGTACACAATGAAACTATCATTTTCAGCTAACACTTCTACCAGTCTAAAAATGGAAGATAAATGCGTTTTATAGTTTAAATGCTTGTTGGCAACCAATTGCAAATTTCCGCTAGGTTTAAGGCAGCGAAAGCATTCCTTAAAAAGCTGAATGGGTATTTGAATGTCAATTTCATATTCAAAATGAAACGGCGGATTAGTGACTATCAAATCAAATGATTCGGATTTAAAGTCAGCTAATGTATTGTCGTAATGGTGATGAATGTTTGCTCCGGTAATATTTAGCTTGCCAGACTCTATCGCAAGGAAAGAATCATCCAATAGGTGAAGGGTAGCGTTGGGTATTTTTTTTGAAATTTCACTGGCAATTACACCATTTCCCGAAGCCAAATCTAAAATAGAGTCGTCGGTAGTTTTTAATTCTATGTGTTCTAAAAAATACTGAGTTGCATAATCAATATGTTTGGATGAGAAAACACCCCAATACTGTTGGTAGGATTGATTGTTGTACGTTAGCTCATCAACGCAATTGGCTTTTGTAACTTCTTTTTTGTTGCTAAGTGTAATCGTTCTCGCTTTTTTTACTGCTCTACTTTGTTCTACATTTTCAAAATAATGCTGAGCAATTTCGAGAATTTGGGTGCTAAAATGGCGCGTCATAAAGCCAAGCACAACGGTTACATCTTTTGTTGAGTTTTGGGCCACGTGCTCCAAGTACAATTGAAAAAGTGAAAAAGACTTTGGCACTTTCATTAACACAAAATCTGATGGAATTGCTAACGGCGAAAGAGGATCACTAGTAGGAGAGAGGTTGAGGTGGTTGGCTTCAACATTAAGTCCTAAAGCCTTTAGCTGACTTTTGTTCGTAATAATGGTGGTAGGGTTCAAAGCATTCAGCGAGCAAGTTAAAAACCCAAAACGATCGTGGTAAATGGCAAGGGCATTCGGTTTTTGATTCGAGTCATTCAGCGTATTTAGCAAGTATTCATCTGCAGCGCTGAACGGCCTTAGCGATTGATCGGTAGATAAATCGTGTCTTTTAATAATGAGTTCTTGTTGAGCCTTTTCCATAAATTAGAGTACCTGATGAATAAGCGGTAAAGCTAAGTAGCTTCTCATGAAGTGGCGTGTTTTTCTTTGTTGAAGTATAACATTTCTGCACTTTATGGTAGTCGTACTCCTTAAGTTACTATCAACTAACTGTTAATCAGTATTGTTTAAGAGTTTACTTCTTAAATTTTCGCTGAACAAATTGTCCAAGGTAGAAGGCAATTAAAATGGGAATTAAAGAAAAACCGATATACTCTTCCGAAATTCCGTATTCTGAAAAGCCTATTAAAATAGCAGTAGCAATGATGATAAAAATGAAATCGGCAATTCTTTTAGACATGGCGTTTTGTTTGAGCGTGTTAATTTAATCCCTATTAGCAAGTTGACAAATTATACTGTTCATGATTAAAGAAACATTAAAACCTTAGGGTTAACCCAACACCATAATTCGTTACTTAAAAGTTCAATTTTTTGTCCTACCAAAATCTAGAAGCACCCACATTTTCATTATGTAGTTTGACAGCTTCTAACGCTTTTTTATTAAAACTAATATTAAAAGGGATGGAGACGGCTATAAAACCCAGACCTACTGCTGCTAATTCCCACATGGGGTCACCCTCCATAAAGGCGTCACCTAATGTGTAACCAATTGCAGCCCCACCAATGTAGCTCAGTGCAAATGCAGCAACGAAATCGTGTTTAGCCGGTTTAATGATTTGCTTGGTGTTCTCATTTGATTCCAGTAGTTTATAAAAATCCCTTATCATTAAGGGTTTCTTTCCTTGGTAAAATTGATAACCGAAGCTTATTTTTTTTGCAACGATTGAGTCAATTGGGTTTTGAGCATAAGAAAAACTCAAGCTCGCAATAAGTAGCGAAATGGCAAGTGTTAAGGCTT
>CAJQLW010000088.1 GCA_905479325.1 uncultured Flavobacteriales bacterium | reverse complement strand
GCGGTTTCGAAGTGGCCCAAATGCTTCTCGATCTATAATTTTACCTTTAATTACTTGTAACGCTTTCAATTTTGTTATTTCTATTTATAAATCTCAATAATGGAATACTGGCAACGCCTAAAACAATTACCATTAGCGTTTGAGACGTCCAAAGAATCCATCCTAATGCCAAAGCCCCCGACTTAGAAACTCCATACAATAAAAGTGTATTCATTATGGCTAAAGGGAAAACCCCAAGACCTCCTTGCACAAATACAATTGCCAAACTACCCATTACAAATGACGCCACAACCCCTGCTAAAGGAACGTGTGAGGTTTCTTCTAAACAGAAGAAACAAACCCAAAACATTCCGATATACATGATCCAGATAAACGCGGTGTGCAAAAAGAAATACCACTTATTGTCCATTTTTCTAATGGACAATAACCCTTCGAATATTCCTCTCAACAACTCTCTAATTTTTTGAAAAATGGGGTTATTTGATTTAGATAGCATTAGAAAAAAGAAAACCGCCAATCCAACTACTGCGACTCCGCCAATAATGGCAATTTTTTCAACTGATAAACTTCCTGTACCTTGTTCTAGGTAGCCAAATAACAAGTCTTTAAGCATGTCAAACTCTACCAAAACTATTGCCGCCATAATGCTAGCCAAAATCACTAAATCTGCAACTCTTTCAGCTACAATAGTTCCAAAAAGCTTATTAAAGGGTAAGCCCTCATACTTCCCCAACAACCCTGGTCGTGTTACCTCTCCCAATCGAGGCAACGCTAAATTTGCTACATAACCAATCATCACCGTAAAAAAACTGTTCCAAAATCCTGGTGTTGTACCAAGAGGTGCTATGGTGTATTTCCACCGAATGGCCCTGCTCATGTGACTTAAAATGCCAAATGAAACAGATAGAAATATCCAAAAATAATTGGCACTTGAGAACGAGGTATAAAGTTCATCTTTCTCTTGTTCGGTTAAGTCCTTAAAAACATACCAAATCAAGAATGCTCCGAAAGCCAATGGCAGAGCTACTTTTAAAAAGGGAAAAATTGATTTCAAATGAATTATTTTATATAGCGAATTTAGGGATTTAAAGAGAGATTATCTATTAACCTCACTCCCTCCAAATGAGCAGCAACAAACGCCCTTGGATTAGCACTTTCTTCCCATTTTTCAACTTGCTGAAAGTTTTCACCATCTACTATCTCAAAATATTCCACATCAAAAGTTTTCTTTAACTTGTCAATAGCGCTAGTTACCAATGTTGTCGGACTATAATTTGACTTAGAGTTTTTGCAGTAATGCAAGGTTTCATAAATACTAGCTGCAAGCTGTCTTCCATCGGCTGATAATCTCAAGTTTCTTGAACTTAACGCTAAACCACTTTCAGCCCTTACTGTTTTGCATGCAACAATTCTTACCGGAAAGTTTTCTTTTGCTACCAACCATTTGATTATAGCTAATTGTTGGAAGTCCTTTTCACCAAAATATGCTCTGGTAGGTAAAAGTGTTTTAAAAAACTCGTTGATAACAGCGGCAACTCCCTCAAAATGCCCAGGGCGGTGAAGTGCTTCCATGGTTTTTCCTAACAAGCCAAAATCGTACGTCGGAATTACCACACCATCATAAAAAGCCACCGCATTGGGAACGAAAACTAAGTCGCAGCCTTCATTTTCGAGCATTTCTAAGTCTTGCTCCATTGTATTTGGGTAGTTTTCCAAATCCTCTTTTCGATTGAATTGCAATGGGTTCACAAAAATTGAACAAACCGTTTTGTCGTTTTCCTTTTGTGACGCTCGAATTAACATTAAATGACCCTCATGCAATGCCCCCATGGTTGGTACAAAACCAACAGACAAACCATTTTCTTTCCACGAAGTTACAATTGCCTTTGCTTCAGCCTTATTTTTCTCTATTTCCATGAATTTAACTTGGTTCAAAAATAGTATTTACCTGCGTATCTCAACATCCTAAGGCGCCAAGATTAAGTTAGTCTTGCGTATGTCCTTTATTTTTACGTAATTTTGTAAAGCTTTATTAATTAATATCCGATATATGAGTAAGAAAAGAATTCTTTACATCTCGCAAGAAATTACTCCTTATTTACCAACAAATCATCTTTCGAACATAGGAAGAAATTTACCACAACACATTCAAGAAAAAGGCAAAGAAATTAGAACTTTCATGCCCAAGTTTGGATGCATCAACGAAAGAAGAAACCAACTTCATGAAGTAATTCGACTTTCTGGAATGAACCTTATAATCGACGATAACGATCATCCATTAATAATTAAGGTTGCATCAATTCAACCTGCCAGAATGCAAGTGTATTTTATTGACAACGAAGATTACTTTCAAAGAAAGGCAATACTCAAAGATTCGGAGGGTAAATTTTTCGAAGATAATGATGAGCGAGCAATTTTCTTTTGTAGAGGAGTTTTAGAGACGGTAAAAAAATTAGGTTGGGCGCCAGATCTAATTCACTGCCATGGATGGATGACAAGCCTTATTCCTTTATATCTTAAAACATCCTATAAAGACGAGCCTCTTTTCGAAAATGCGAAAGTAGTAACGTCAATTTATAACGATTGCTTTGAAGGAAGTTTGGATGCTAACTTTGCTAAAAAGGCAATGATGGATGGAGTAACAGAAGATGATTTAAAGAATTTTGTAACTCCTACTCATTCTAGTTTATGCTCTGCCGCCGCCTCTTGGTCAGATGGAGTTATAATTGGAGAGGAAGGTTCCGAAAAAATTGTAGAGAGTGTAGACAAGCCAATGTTGCCATATCAAGGTGCGGACTACATTGATGCTTTCAATGATTTTTACGAAGAAATTTTAGCAGAAGAAGAAGTATTGGCGGAGTAATTTCATGAAAAAAAACAACCCTTATAACAGCATGCGGAAAGTATTTATTCTTTCCGCATCTTTTTTGTTTATGCTTCAAGCTTGTAAAAAAGATGGGGCATTAGTTCCTGATTTTGAAGAAAACACTACCTTCTCATCTTTTAGCGATACCACACAAATAACCACAAACACAAGAAGAGGTGACTCCGTGTTAGCAGATCAAATTGCGATTGGCCTTGTAGGAGAATACAGAGATTCTTCATTCGGATACACCAAGGCAAGCATTCACGTGCAACCCAGATTGAATACAAATGCATTGATTTTTAGCGATAATTTGCAACTAGTAACTGTTGACTCTGTAGTTTTAAGTCTTGAATATGGAGGGTTCTATGGTGACACGAGTGTTATTCAAACATTTGAAGTGAGCAGGATTAATCAAGAGTTGTTTGATTCAGCTAAGTATTATTCCGATGTTATAATTTCTACCGAATCAACACCATTAGCAACACATCAATTTGGAACAAGTCCGAATTTTAAAAGCAGAATAAACCAGCCTGATAACATAGGAAATGTTGATACAATTAACTTAGACCTTCCCCAATTAAGAATTAATTTGGGGAAAGCGCTTGGCGAAGAAATAATTAGCAAACAAGGAGGTACAGAATTATCCAATAGTGAAAACTTTGTGAAATTTTTCAATGGTTTAAAAATTACTCCCGTTAACAACTCGGGATTAACAGATAATGAGGCTGCAATATTGTACTTTAGGCTAACTGCTACTGATACTAAAATGACCATTTATTACACTGACGATACCACCAAAAAATTCGTAGACTTTCCAATTAACACATTGAGTTCAAGATTCAACACATTTGAACACGATTATACAGGAAGTGCAGCCGAAACAGCTTCACAAAACCAAAACACAAACCTCGCATACGTGCAAGCAATGGCCGGTGTAGAGACTACTATTAAATTTCCAACACTGAGAGAAAAGTTAGGAGGAAAGGCTTTGGTAAATAAGGCAGAACTCATCATATCTGCAGCTGATGGAAGCTATTCAAATAATGTTGGCAAAGCTGAAAGACTGATTGTAGCATCTAGAAACAGTGACGGCGCTTTACAATTTATACCGGATGCACTAACCAATTCGGACTTATTTGGTGGCGAGTACGATCCTGAAAAGAATGAATATAAATTCAATATTTCAAGATATATTCAAAGCTATTTGAACGGGTCAGAAAATGAAAACGGATTGACCTTGCTTGTTTCGGGAAGCGCTGTTAAAGCAGAAAGGGTGGTTATTTTTAATGAAAATAATAGCGCCAATAAAATTAGATTAAACTTATACTATACTAATACTCAATAATTATGTGTGGAATCGTAGCATATATTGGGCATCAACAAGCCTATCCTATAGTTTTAAAAGGATTAAAAAGATTGGAATACAGAGGGTATGATAGCGCTGGAGTTGCATTGCTGGACGGCGACCTAAACCTCTATAAAAAAGCAGGAAAGGTATCTAACTTAGAAGAGTTTGCTGAAGATAAAAACCTTAACTCAACGATTGGTATTGGGCACACTAGATGGGCTACACACGGCGCTCCTAACGATGTAAATGCCCACCCACATAGAAGTGGCGATGGCAGATTGGCTATCATTCATAATGGAATCATAGAAAACTACGATTCGCTGAAAAAAGAGCTTACTAAACGTGGCCATACTTTTGAAAGTGACACAGATACAGAAGTGTTAATTCACCTCATTGAAGAAATTATTAAGAAAGAGAATGTATCACTTGAAGAGGCTGTTCGTTACTCTTTAAATGAAGTTGTGGGTGCTTATGCTATTGTAATTATTGACAAAGACAATCCCAATAAACTAATTGCCGCGCGGAACAGTAGCCCTCTGGTAATTGGAATAGGAAAGGATGAATTTTTTGTAGCTTCAGATGCTACTCCCATTATTGAGTACACCAAAAATGTGGTGTATTTAGATGATGAGCAAGTGGCTATTATTGAAAGAGGACAAGAAATAAAGATCGTTAACATAGCAAACAAGGAAATTACACCTGCTATTCAAGAACTTGAAATGAATCTTGAAGCCATCGAAAAAGGCGGCTACGAGCATTTTATGTTGAAAGAAATCTATGAGCAACCTCAGTCAATTCGAGCAAGTATGTTAGGGAGACTAAACTCTGTTACTGGGCAGGTTACCTTAGGTGGAATTGAAGAGTTTGAATCAAAATTCATGAATGCCAACAGAATTATTTTTGTTGCATGTGGTACGTCTTGGCACTCAGCCTTGGTGGGAGAATATATGATTGAAGATTTAGCACGAATTCCTGTAGAAGTGGAATATGCGTCTGAATTCAGATACAGAAATCCAATCATTTCTGAAAAAGACATCGTTATTGCCATAAGTCAATCTGGGGAAACTGCAGATACTTTAGCAGCTTTAGAGTTGGCAAAGGAGAAGGGAGCGACCATTTATGGCATTTGTAATGTTGTGGGTTCATCCATTGCACGAGCAACAGATGCCGGCTCATATACACACGCTGGACCAGAAATTGGTGTAGCATCTACCAAAGCATTTACAGCACAGATTACAATTTTAGCCTTAATGGCAATGACGCTTGCCCAAAAGAAAGGAAGCATTACCAAAACAAGGTACCAAGAATTGGTGAATTTGCTGAATGATGTGCCGAATTTAGTGGAGAAAGTTTTAGAATCGAATGAACAGATTAAGTACATAGCACACCAATATAAAGACGCTGCTAATTTTTTATATCTTGGGCGGGGATACAACTTCCCAGTAGCACTTGAAGGTGCTTTAAAACTAAAAGAAATTTCATACATACATGCTGAAGGTTATCCTGCAGCAGAGATGAAGCATGGGCCAATTGCGTTAATTGATGAAAACATGCCTGTTGTTGCCATTGCTACAAGAATAGCAAATTATCACAAAGTAGTAAGTAACATTCAAGAAGTGAAAGCTAGAAATGGTAACATTATTGGAATTGTAACGAAAGGTGATGAAAGTGTTCGAGAAATGGCAGAACATGTCATTGAAATTCCTGAAACAGATGAATTCTTAGATCCTTTGATCTCTGTTATTCCATTACAACTCCTATCTTATCACATTGCTGTAATGAGAGGTTGTAATGTAGATCAGCCAAGAAACCTTGCTAAATCGGTTAC
>CAJQLW010000087.1 GCA_905479325.1 uncultured Flavobacteriales bacterium | reverse complement strand
AACGTTAAGAAGGTTGCAAAGGTTAACCCAAAGATTACGGTCCACGCCAGTGGTCCCCAGAAAATAACGTTATCTCCCCCAATAAATATTTTTGGATCAAACTCACTAAAAAGCGAGAAGAAGTCTATGTTAAAACCGATGGCCAACGGAATTAAACCAAGAACGGTTGTAATTGCGGTTAGCACAACTGGTCTCAACCTTGCTTTACCCCCAATTATAATAGCCTCCATAATATCTTCTCTACTCAGTAGCTCTTTCTTTCCCAATCCTAATTCATACTTCTTCTTTTGAATAAGTAAATCGGTATAATCCAGTAGTACTACACCATTGTTCACCACAATCCCGGCCAAGGAAATGATTCCCATCATGGTCATCATGATCACAAAGTTCCAACCGGTAATCACCAACCCAAGAAATACTCCAATAAAGCTCAAGAAAATGGCCACCATAATAATGGCCGGTTTTGACACCGAACTAAATTGGAAAATTAGAATTAAAAAGATTAAAAATAAACCTGTTAAAAGAGCCCCTACCAAGAACATCATTTGCTTTTCTTGCTCTTCCATTTCTCCGGTAAAAGCATATTTTGTTCCTTTTGGCATTTCAAAGTCTTTCAACTTTTCTTTTAACATGCCAACAATTTCATTGGGGTTTGCTCCAGGAACAACTCCCGAATAAAGCAATACAACCCGCTCTAAGTCAATATGCTTAATAGCGCTATAGCCAGAAGTGTTTTTCTGAGTTGCTACTGTGCTAACTGGCACCTCTTTAATTTGACCAGTAGCAGGATCTCTAAAAATTATGTTTTGATTAAACAAAGCGCTTGAATTATAACGAATGTCTTCGTTAAAGCGCACATAAATGTCATAATCCTCTCCATCTTCCTTGTAAACTCCTGCCTTTGTCCCAAAAATTGAATTTCTCAACTGATTCCCGACCTGACTCGCAGAAATACCTAGCTCACCTGCTTTCTTTCGGTCTACCTCCACTTCAATAGAAGGTTTGCTTCTGTTCACGTCAATTTTCAATTCTTCAATTCCGTCAACATTTTGTGCATTAATAAAGTCTCTCAATTGCTCTGCAGCATCAATCAACTGGGCATAATCTTTCCCGCTAATTTCAATGTTTACAGGATAACCCGCAGGCGGTCCTGCTGCATCTTTTTCTACTGAAATTTTTACTCCAGGATAAATTCCTCTCAGCGCTTCTTGCACCTTTACACGAAGTTCTTCACTACTTGCTCCTTTCCTGTATTTAAACTCTCGCATCGAAGCTGTTACTTTTCCTCTGTGCGGCATATCGGCTGAAGAACCTCCATCTGTTTGAGGGTTTCCTGCACCGGAACCAACAACAGAAATAGAAGACTCTACTAAAAAGTTTTCTCCATCTTCGCCAATGTATTCATCTCCATTCAGAACGGCATTCATGCGTTTCTCAATGTCTTTAGTAATGGCGTTAGTACGTTCAATCGCCGTTCCTTCAGGGTACTCAATATAAGTGATAAGCTGTTTTGGTTGATTGTCTGGAAAAAATTCCACTTTTGTTCTACCAGAACCCAAAGAGCCTCCAAACATAAACAAGGAAACAATGAGCATAATAAATGTTCCGATAAAAAAGGCATAAGCATTTCGGCCTCTCAATGCCATGTGCAAGAATCCTTCGTACCAATTTTCAAAAGCCACCAATGTTTTATTCTGAAAACGATCGGCCATGCCTTTTACAACATAACGATGCAGCCACATGAGTGCCGCAGTAAATACTAAAACAGATCCTAAACCGCTATATGCCCCTCCTACAACTAAAATGAATGCTCCAAAAACAACCAGTATAATGGTGTTTCGAATCAACATTTTTTTAGGCATGTTTTTGTCTTCAACCGTCATAAATTTTGAAACCAACATGGAGTTGAAAAAATAGGCTACAAACAATGAGGAACCTAACACGATGGAAAGGGTAATGGGAAAATACTTCATAAACTGACCAAAAATACCTGGCCATAGCCCTAGCGGAACAAATGCAGCAACCGTGGTTAAAGTAGAAACCATAATTGGAACAGCAATCTCCCCAATTCCTTTTTTGGTCGCCTCAATTCTTCCCATTCCTTCGCTCATTAGACGATACACATTTTCAACAACCACAATTCCATTATCAACCAACATTCCCAAGCCCATAATCATGGCGAAAAGAATCATGGTGTTCATGGTGTACCCTAACAGTTCGATGATAAAAAAGGAAATTACCATTGACATTGGAATAGCAAACCCAACGAAAAGCGCATTCTTAAATCCCAGGAAAAACATCAATACGGTAACCACTAAAATAATTCCAAAAATGATGTTATTCACCAAATCATCTACTTGGTTAATGGTCTTCTCCGATTGGTCATTGGCTGAAGTTACCGTTACATCTGCAGGAAGAAAATTCTCTCGTGCATCTTGTACAATTTTATCAGCTTGTTCAATCGCATCCACCATATTTTTCCCTGCACGCTTTTTTACATCAAGCATTACCACTTGCTCTCCCCATTCCCTTGCATACGTGGTTGTTTCTTTGTCTTTAAAAGCCACTTCTGCAATGTCTTTCAAATAAATAGCAGAGCCTTTTTCAGACTTTACAACAAAGTTTTCTAAGTCTGCAGGATCTTCAATTTCACCTAAAATCCGAATGGTTCTTCGTTGCCCGCTGTTTATTAAATTACCGGCTGACATGGTCACATTACCTCCTCCAATAGCATTTGAGATATCTTGAAAACTCACTTTCGCCGCCATCATTTTGTACACATCAACGGCAACCTCAACCTCTTTTTCTTGGGCACCTCTAATGTCTACTTGCTTAATCTCAGAAATCTTCTCGATTTCGTCTTCCAAATATTCTGCAAATTCTTTTAACTTTTCAACAGGGTAATCGCCGGTTATATTGTAGTTTACAATTGGTATTTCTTCAGAAAGGTTCAAGTCGAATACGTTCGGCTCTACCTTGGCTCCATTAAAGGTAGGCCAATCAGCACCTGCCTTCACACCATCTACCTTGTCTTTTACTCTAACCTTAGCCTCTTCAACAGTAATGTCTTCATCAAACTCTACGGTTATAATTCCATAATCCTCTTGAGAGGTAGAAAGTATTTCAACAACGTTAGAAACATTGTTCAACTCATCTTCTAATGGGTCAACAATCAATCGCTCAATATCTTCGGCTGTGTTACCAGGATATGGAGTACTGATGTAAACCTTGGTTTCCTTTATTTCTGGAAAGTCCTCTCTTGGCAAATCGAAGTAAGACGAGAAGCCTAAATAGAAAAAGATGGCCATCATCACATAAATCACCGTTGGGTTATCAATGGCCCACGAAGACAATCCAAATTCCTTTTCAACTGATTTTTTTTCTTCTGACATGGTTTGTCTTATTTGATAATTTGTACTTCCTGATTGTCTTGCACTGTTCTTGCTCCTTCCTGAATCACGTAATCGTCGGCATTTAATCCACTTAAAACCTCAATTAAATCTCCTTGCTTCACTCCAGTTTCAATGAATGCTTTTGTTGCAATAGCAGTTTTACCATCGTTAGAAGTGGTGCGATAAACGTATTGTTTCCCCTCAGAATTTTCAGAAATAATGCTCTGTGGAATAAGAAGCGCTTTCTCGTTTTGGTAATCGTTTACCATTAACTTAGCTGTTAAATTTGGCTTAATAAGTCCACCATTATTGGGTACGTTCAACTCAATTCTGAATGTTCTGTTTGCGGGGTTTATGTAATTTGAAACTTTCTGAACAGTTGTATTAATCATTGTGTCTAAAACAGGCAAGTCAACCTTTACCGATCTTCCTTTACTTATGCTTGAAATATACTTTTCAGGAACATCCGCTTTAATAAACATTTCTGAAAGGTTCACTATTCTAAATAAGGGAGTTGTACCTGGTGCAACCAACTGACCTTCATCTGCCAGGGTTTCGTCTATAATTCCTGTAAAAGGAGCAGTTACAACCGTTTTTTCTACCTGCTCCTGCATTTGTTTTACCATATCTGCATCAGCTAAATATTGTGTTTCAGCTGCCAAAAAGTCAATCTCTGAGCCAATTTTTTGATCCCACAAACGCTTCCTCTTTTCGTAAGTCGTTTTTGAGAGTTTTGCTTTTTGCTCTACTTGCGCCAATTGCTTTCTCAATCCACCATCGTCTATAATAGCAACCGTTTGCCCTTTGGTAACTTTCTCTCCCATACTTACCTTGAAACTTTGCAGGATTCCAGAAAATTCTGGGTAAACTACAATATTCTGATCCGTTTCAACACTACCTTGTAGCTCAACAAAGTGACTAAAACTTTGGCTTTCAATTTTGTAAAGGCTAACCAATGGCAACTTTTTGGTAGAATCTTTACTTGCCATATAAGTATCAATTTGATGGATTTGAGCTTGCTGCTCTCGCAATGTTGCAGTTAACTCTTCCTTCTTTGCTTGAATTGCTTCTAAGTTTCCTTCTTGTATTAAGGTTTCAATAGACTTTTCCTCTGCGCCACCACAGGCAACTAAAAATACAAGGCTAATTATTGCTACTAAATTTTTCATTTTCTAATTTGTTTTTCTTGGTTGTTGAGTTTATTGACTAAGCGCTTTATCTAAAGAAGATTTAGCCTGTATTAGTTGAAAAGCTGCTGAGATATAGTTGGACTGACTTTGTAATAATTGGTCATTTGCCTGAGTTAATTCTAAGCTAGAACTGATTCCCTCTTCATACTTAATTTTTGTTTTATTGTAAATTCGTTGAGCTAAATTCAGGTTACCCTCTGTGGTATTGTATTGCGAAAGCGCAAAAGTATATTGCGATTTGCTGTTCTCTGCATTAATGGTCAACTGCTGCTCTACTTGTTTTTTCGCCACTTCCATTTTCTCTACATTCAATTGAGCTTGCTGAATTCTTGTCATTCTACCAAGGCCTGAAAAAATGGGAACATTTAAGTTGAGCCCAACCAACTGACCATTGTAAAACCTTTTGTTATCTAGAAAATCAAACTCATTTGAAAAGGCGTTGCTAGACAAGCTGTAAAAAGCCGATAAACTAGGTAATACCGTTGACTTCTCTTGTTTTAAGAGTAATGATGTTGCTTTTTCTTGGGTCGAAATGATTTGATAATCAATGTGAGAAGATACATCAAACTCCTTGCTTAAATAGGCTTGACTTGATGAAATACTTGTAACCGTTTTTAAATCGTCTTTTAGGTTTAGGGTTGAAGCGATGTCCATTCCTAAAATAAATTTCAACTGATTGTTTACCACATCAACAGTTCGAACAGCCTGTTCGTATGCATTTTTTACATTGGCTAAAGTCAAGTCGATTTGGTCTTTGTCTTGCTCTTCTGAAAAACCATTTTTGTACAACTCTCCTATTTCAAAAGCGCTCTGCTCTAAACTTTCCACATTGCCTTTTAAAATCTCAACATTT
Organism: uncultured Flavobacteriales bacterium; assembly: GCA_905479325.1. Lineage (GTDB taxonomy): Bacteria > Bacteroidota > Bacteroidia > Flavobacteriales_E > Vicingaceae > NORP294. Next base: position 16,090 of record CAJQLW010000087.1, on the reverse strand, counting down.
TTCATGGCCACTAAAGCATTCCCGTAAGCAACGGTTACCATGTTTTTCACTTCAATGTCCGTTTTCTTCTTGTCGTTTTTAGAAAGTTGCAAATACGTTTTAGCAGCTTGTAGCCCTACGATATAAGAACCATTAAAAATTAATTGATCTGCTCTTAAGCCTAACCCCATCTGCTGCTCTGTTCCTAAAAACACCTCAGCAAATTCGCCCTCTGGTCCGCCAAAAGCAGACGCAGGAATTAAAGACAAAGGAGTTTGCACATATTGCTGGTAATTGGCAGTTGCATTGATTTGAGGCAATCCAGTACCAATTGTTTCCAATACTTTTTTATCTGCAATTTGAACATCTTTATTGGCATTGATGCTCATGTAACTATTTTCTATCGCATAATTCTGCGCTTCTTCTAAGGTAAACTCAACCGTTTCAGCTTGGGCTATTGCTGTAGCAGAATAGCCAATCACCAAAAACAGCGCAGCAACCAGGTTTGATTTGATTTTATACATTGTCTTGACTAAATTTTTGTTTTAAATATTCTCTTCCTTTTGAACTTGCAATTCCACGAATGTGGTAGCGCATCATTTCGCTATGTATCTCTGAAAACTTGTGCTTTTTCATCAAGCTATTGTCGCTATTCATAATGGTTGAAACCATTGATAAGTAAAATTCAGTAACCACTTGAGGGTTTAAGTTAGTTCTGTAGTAGCCCTCAGCAACTCCATTCTCTAAATTTTTTAGAATTGATTTCCTCACAAATTCATCCTTATGTTTCAACAACACTTTAAATGCTTCTGGATGGTATTTTTTCATGTCAAATATGACCGAGGGGTGCATGTTTTTCGTCTCTGTGCTCACTTGCTTCGTCATTTCCATGATTTCATCAATGGCGTTTTCACAAGAGCCAAGAATTTCGGTGATATTGCACTCTTCACAATCAATGTGGTGCTCAATCGACTTCTTTACCAAGTCTTTTTTGTTGTCTACAAACTGATAAAGCGTCTTCTTCGAAATTCCCAACTGACGAGCTACTTCGTCCATCGTCATGCTTTTTATGCCAAACTGCATAAACAAGTGCGTCACTTTTTCAAATAGATCTTTTTCTTCCATAATTCGAGCGGCAAACGTAGGAAACAATTTTTGGGAAAAAACGTTTTTATCTAAAAATTGTTTCCAATGAACTAAATAAACTAGTGAAGTGGGAAAAAGTTCAACTGAAGCGAAAAAAATCTAATTATTATAACAAACGGACAATGTTAGATAAAATCACTTGAAAATTCAGCCATCTGTTTACGATTCAAATTGGTTAAAAACCGTTCCTTTGCACTTGTAATTTTTTAGTTTCGCAAAATGAAAAGACAAGAAGTACAACACTTACTTACAGCGGGTAAAGTAGGTTCAGAAGTTTTAGTTAAAGCTTGGGTAAGAACCAAAAGAGGAAGTAAAAATGTAAGTTTTATTGCCTTGAACGACGGCAGCACCATTAACAACATTCAAGTTGTGGTAGATATGGAAAAAGCCGATGAAAGTGTTTTAGACCGAATTTCGACAGGAGCTTGTATTTCTGTTGTAGGAAAATTAGTTGAATCTCAAGGCAGCGGACAAAAAGTGGAGATTGAAGCTAGCGCCATAGAAGTATTAGGCGAAGCACACCCAGATGAATATCCGCTACAACCTAAAAAGCACTCATTAGAGTTTTTGAGAGAAATTGCTCATTTGCGTTTTAGAACGAGCACCTTCTCTGCCGTTACTAGAATTCGCCATGCCATGATTTTTGCCATTCATGAGTTTTTTAACGACAAGGGATTTTACAACATTCACACGCCCATTATTACCGGTTCAGATGCAGAAGGAGCGGGAGAAACCTTCAAGGTAACCAACTTTGATTTGCACGACATTCCTAAAACGGAAGAGGGCGAAGTGGACATTAAAAAAGACTTCTTTGGAAAGGAAACTAACTTAACTGTCTCAGGTCAATTAGAAGCTGAATTAGCCGCTATGGCAATGGGCAAAGTGTACACTTTCGGGCCAACCTTTAGAGCCGAAAACTCTAACACAACGAGACATTTAGCAGAATTTTGGATGATTGAGCCTGAAGTTGCTTTTGCTGATTTGGACGAGAACATGGATTTAGGTGAAGAGTTGTTGAAATATTTAATCAACTATGCACTTGCCAATTGTGCAGATGATTTAGCCTTTTTAGACGCTCGCTTGGTAGACGAAGAGAAAAACAAAAAAGCAGAAGAACGCTCGCCAATGGCGTTAATTGAGAAATTAAAATTTGTTGCTGAAAACGACTTTGAACGTGTCACGTACACAGAAGCCATCGACATCCTTAGAAATTCTAAACCCAATAAAAAGAAGAAATTCCAATACTTAATTGATGGTTGGGGTGCTGATTTACAATCAGAACACGAGCGATTTTTAGTAGAGAAGCATTTCCAAAAACCAGTAATTTTATACGATTATCCAAAAGACATTAAGGCCTTTTACATGCGCCAAAACGAGGATGATAAAACCGTTAGAGCAATGGACATCCTCTTCCCAGGCATTGGAGAAATTGTTGGTGGTTCTCAACGTGAAGAGCGCATGGATAAATTGGTGCAGCGTATGAAAGAAATGAACGTACCAACCGATGAATTATGGTGGTACTTGGACCTTCGAAAATTTGGAACGGCGCCACACGCTGGCTTTGGTTTAGGTTTCGAGCGTTTGGTGCTCTTTGTTACGGGTATGGGTAACATTAGAGATGTTATACCTTTCCCAAGAACACCGAAAAATGCGGAGTTTTAAATAAGTGAAATTCGTTCAATCCAAAACCGTCTCTCCCCTTTTAATGCATAGCTTTCTTGGCATTTGGAGTGCCGAATACCCTTCGGCCATTAAACACTACTTAAACACGCTTGAAGATTACCTGAATAAATTAAAAAATTTGCAGCATGTATTTGTGCTCGATGATGTTGGCAATTTAGTAGGGTGGTATTTCGATTTTCAACGAAACGGTGAACGACAATTTGCTATTCTACTCTCTGCTTCAGCAAAAAATCAAGGTGTTGGAACCTACTTGTTAAGCCAAGCGAAACAGAAACACGATTCGCTTTATGGGTGGGTTGTAGATTCGGATGATTGCCTTAAATCAAATAGAGAATATTACAAAAGTCCATTAAACTTTTACCTAAAAAATGGATTTAAAATTGAGCCAATTCGTTGGGATTCAGAAAAAATAAAAACGGTTAAAATTTCTTGGCACAAATAATGATTAGCCCTGCTTAAACCAATGCAAAAAGGTTAAATTTAAAGTCGAATTTAAGCCATGTTAAAACAATCTCTTCAACAAAAATTACTTCAGAAACTTTCTCCTCAGCAAATTCAGCTGATGAAGCTATTGCAATTGCCTACTGTAGCTCTAGAGCAAAGAGTAAAGGAAGAGTTAGAAGGTAACCCTGCACTTGATGAGGGCGCTGACGACAGGAAGGAAGAAGAGGAGGAAGAGCGATACGAAGAGCGTGACGACGCAAAAGCTGAACACGACGAAATAGATTTGTCTATGTACATGGACAATGACGACACTCCTGATTACAAATACCAAGCTTCCAATCACAGCAGTGACGATGAAGATAGAGACATTCCATTCAGCGGTGGCTCAACATTTCACGAGCGATTGCGAGATCAAATCAACCTTCAAAACCTAACGGAAAAAGAGGAGGAAATTGCAGACCACTTAATAGGCAGTTTAGACGATTCCGGCTATTTGAGAAGAGATTTAACCGCGATAGAAGATGATTTGGCATTTCGTAATAACCTTATTACAACACAGGCAGAAATTGAGAAAGTGCTGCATGTAATTCAAGAAATGGATCCACCGGGAGTTGGAGCTAGAAATTTACAAGAATGCTTGCTGATTCAAATTAAAAAGCGAATCTCAAACTCCTTTGCCAAAAGAATTGCCATTGAAATTTTACAAAATCATTTTGACGAGTTTACCAAAAAGCATTATTCTAAAATATTAGAAAAGCTTGAAATTAAAAATGATGACCTAAAATTGGCCATCGATGAAATTTTGAAACTGAACCCAAAGCCAGGAAATTCTATGAATACCTCTGGTAAATCGGTTCAAGTTGTGGTGCCTGATTTTACACTTTCCATAAACGATGGAGAGTTGGACATTACCTTAAACGGAAGAAACGTGCCTCAACTTAGGGTGAGCAATGAATACAAAGGAATGATTGATCACTACCAGAAATCGAAAGAAAAATCGAAATCTGAAAAAGAAGCCATGACCTTTGTAAAGCAAAAATTAGATTCTGCAAAATGGTTTATAGATGCCATACAACAGCGACAACATACGCTACTTAGTACCATGAGCACCATTGCTGAATACCAAAAAGAGTACTTTTTAGAAGGCGACGAAACAAAGCTCAAGCCAATGATTTTGAAGGATATTGCCGACAGAATTAACATGGATATTTCTACGGTTTCGAGGGTGGTAAATAGTAAATATGTGTCCACTCCTTACGGAACATTTTTATTGAAATCATTCTTTTCAGAATCGCTTTCTACAGAAGATGGCGAAGAGGTGAGCACCCGAGAAGTGAAGAAAATTTTACAAGATTTAATTGGTGCAGAAGACAAGAAAAAGCCGCTAACCGATGAGAAACTTTCTCAATTGTTGAGAGATAAAAAATACAACATTGCGCGAAGGACGGTAGCAAAATATAGGGAACAACTACATTTACCGGTAGCTCGACTGAGAAAAGAATTATAAATGACCTTTTTCGCAAAATTTCTTTCCTACGCGTTTCATCCCATTTTTGCACCACTTTACAGTGTTGCCTTGCTTTTTAGTTTGCCCATCTACCTCAACTACAAAATTCCGCAACAGTTTATCAATTTCACCTATGCGGTAATCGTATTGAACCTAATAATTAGCCCCATTTTAGTTGCTTTTTATTTGAAAAAGAAAGGATTAATTGACTCTTTGGAAATGAAAACAGCCAGAGAACGAATTCTACCCTACTTGATTAGCGCCATATTATACGGCGTCACCTTTTACTTGTTTCGCCAAGTACAAATGCCAGAACTTTACCTAAAATTCTTTCTAGGTGCCTTTTTCGCAATTGCCGTTTTACTAATTGGTGCTAGTCTTTCACAAAAAATTAGTGCCCACCTAGCCGGACTAGGTGGAGTTTGCGGAATGCTATACAGCATTTCGGTAGTTACTTTTACCGAAACGCTAACGTGGCTTCTTGTAGCTATTGTGGTATCTGGGTTGGTGGCTTCTGCCCGACTCATTTTAAAAAGCCATACAGGTATAGAACTAATTAGTGGCTTTTTGCTGGGTTTTGGAATTCAGCTAATTTTGTTCTCCTAAAGCATTGGCGAAAACGCATCTTCAATGTGTTCAACGTTTATTTTATTACCTTGAATCAATACAGAAACAATATCGAAACGACATTCTAAATCAATATTTTTTTCTTGAATGTAGGCATCGGTAGCTTTTACAATGCGTTTTTGTTTGGGGATGGTAACCGCCTCTTTGGGACTTTCAAATTCTGCTGAACTTCTTGTTTTCACCTCAACAATTACCAATTGATTCTTGTACGTGGTAATGATATCAATTTCCGCTTTTTGAAATCTCCAATTCGCCGTAATAATTTCGTAGCCTTTTTTTTGTAAATAATCTTTGGCAATGGCCTCCCCTTGCTCACCAACTAAATTATGATCTGCCATGAAATGTCAGTTTAGCTGAACCTTGTTTTATGCTTAAACGAGCCTCTTGGTTCATCACCAAGGCCAAATTCCGCTTGATATGACCAGAAGGAACTCCAAAAACAATTGGAATATTTTGATCACCGAGCGTATTTAAAATGGTTTCGTTGGCACTACTACCAAAGGGTATAGCATTGTCGTTCATGTCACTCATTCCGCCAACAAGCACTGCCTTACAGCCTTTAAAAATACCTGCTCTTTTCAGGTTCATCATCATTCGGTCAATGTGGTACAGGTACTCGTCTAAATCTTCAATGAATAAAAACTTCCCTTCGCAGTTGAGCTGAGATTTGGTTCCAGTTAAAGAATAAATAATAGACAAGTTTCCACCTACAATGGGCGCATTCATTTCTTCTTGAAGATTTGCTGAGCCTTCCTCTACTTCAAAATCGATTGAGTAGGGTTCGCCAAATAAGGTAGCCTTTATGGTGGCTGTTGTTTCATTTTCTCCTTCTTTGGGAAAACTAATGGGCATGTTAGCGTGAAGCGTTTCTATTCCCAAATTTTGATTGATGTGGTTGTGCAATACTGTAACATCGCTGTAACCCACTACCCATTTCGGACTTTTTTCGAAAGTTGAAAAATTGATGGCATCAATGAGTTGAACAGTGCCATATCCTCCTCTTGCACAAACAATGGCTTTTGATTCTGAATCGTCTAACGCTTCTTGCAAGTCGGCAATGCGTTGTTCCGCAGTTCCGGCAAATTGATGATGCGTTTGAAACAAGTTCTTGCCAAACTTCACCGCCAAACCCCAAGACTCAAAAACCTTAATAGCAGGTGTTAACTCCTCTATCGAAATCTTTCTAGCGGTAGAAATAATAGTAATGGTATCTCCTGTTTTTAAGTGCTTAGGTTGACTCATAGGCTCAAAGATAAATTAATCAGCGTTACACTTGTTATAAATTGCAAGTTTTTCAACATCTTGCCTACGCTTTACAAAGCAGGGCCCTTAGCTCATACCGATAACTATCGGCAGGTTAGAGCACCTAACTCCTCCGAAAGCTATCGGAGCAGGTGGCCGAGATGGCAATTTTTCAGATAAAAACCACTCCTCGCTCCTCAAATAATTTAGGTAAAACAGTACCAAAACGAGAAATAAATTCTAATTTAGCCGACCGAATATTACGGACACGTAATTCGGGCCCATAGCTCAGTTGGTTAGAGCACCTGACTCATAATCAGGTGGTCCCAGGTTCGAGCCCTGGTGGGCCCACCTAGCAAAAAAGGATTCAATGATTTCATTGAGTCCTTTTTTATTATGAGACAGACGTCTCACAAGTCTTATAAAGCCTTGTTCTGACGGCATAAAACGATTGTTTTACAAACAACAGTTTTCTTTAATGCTCTAACCAAAACTTCGCTTTTAAACTCCTAAGTCTATATATTAAAAGAATGCGTTAAGCAAGTTTAAATGTACGAAATTGATGGTTTATGGCAGTGATTCGGCAGTAAATTGGCAGTAAATTTTTATTACCAACAGCGCTATGCTACTGGTAACAAGTATATTAAACAACAAACACTCTTTTCTACACTTTAAAACAGTTCTTTTTCAGACAGTTATATAACCACTGTCTATCTTTCTACCTCTATAAACAAATCATCACTCGTTACTATTGACAATGCCTTTAAGGTGTTTGTTGCAGGATACTTCTATGGTGACTTGAGAGTTTTAAAACCATTCCTGTTTAACCCCACCCGTGGTTAGTTCTTTTTGTGAGGTTGAAAGGTTTCAGCTTTTATTTAGGTTCTTACTGAGGTTTTTTAATTATTACAAAAGGCTTAATTTAGACTTGCAGACAAAATACATTCGCTGATTGATAATAAAAGAAAAACATTATGATAGATTACATTCCCTTAGCAATTCTAACAATTATTCTTTTTATTTTTCTAATAAAGTGGCAAAGAAAAAAAGCGCAAAAAAAGAGAATTGCAGCTGAGAAGCAAAGAATGAAAGAATTAGAAAGTAGATTAGAGAACTTTGATTGGTGGTACAACAGTGCTGACGATTTTAGAAAGTACAAGGCGGGGAGTTTAGCGTACGCTCGATTGCGAGAGTACATGAAGACCTTACCGGATAAAAAAGCGGTCGATGACCTCTACAATAAATATTGTCCTTGGGATAAAAAGGATAAAGACGGTGTTATTGTACAACAAGAAAATAAAGAAACTGACACTAGCGATAAAATCGATTTTGATGAATTTGAAGGGTTTGTCCCTTTTGAAGAAGTTATAGATAATATGAAAGAAATTCTTGGGACAGAGATTTTCGAAATACTTGGTCTAGTTGGGTACACTAATTCTGAAAGTGGATACATTGCTTCTGATAAAAATAATACTACTTCTGATGAGGAAACTTTATTGAAAGCAATTTTTGAGAAATATAAAGTTTTATATGCTTGCTTTTCACTTGTTGCAAAGGAAGAAAAAATGGATATTTCTTCAGTGATGGATTTAATTTATCCAGATTTGAAAAAAACACCATCTTGGGTGAGTAACGCATCAGAAGTTTCTCAATCTACAATACATATGTTATTTTACTCATTTAGAACAGATGATTTAAATAACAAGGCTTTTGAAGACTTTGAAAAAAAGGATTACAATAGAGGATTGGCAAAGGCTGCAGAAAGTCTCTTTTTGTTATTTCTCCATCCAAGCAAAATATTTGCCTTTAAGAGTGATATGGCTATTTACCTAGATACGCTTGGTTGGGGTTTATTTTTGAATCAACAATTTTTACACTCTGCTACTGTCCATACAAAGTCTATTGCATTAGATTCAGATAGTGATAATATAGCAATACACCTATTTAACAGGGGAATGGCATTATATTCAATGGTTTCCCCAACAGAAATAGGAATAGACCTTGACGACAAACAATTAGATTTCAAACAAAGGAATATTGATTTGGCAAAGGCTGATTTTCAGAAAGCTCTAGAAAAAGACCCCTCATTTGAGCAAGCTCAAGAAATGCTCGAATCCTTAAATAAAGGATTAAAAAGTCAAATAGAATCTGAAGATTCAATTGATGAAACATACGAAATCTGGATAGCTATGGCAAAAACTACATATTGGGTTGAAGACAAAGAATTTGATGCATTAGAATTTAGAATTGAATTTAGCGATGGTGCAGATAGAGAGCATGAAATATATGATATGCTGAAATCAGGACTAAATTGCAATCAACTAATATTTATAGAATCTAAGGTTGGTTTAGAAAAGAGTAAATTACAAAGAATTATAGAAATTCCAGAAATTGACGATTACAGGGAGTTAGGTGATGGTGGGAGTTATGGCCCTTTTTACAATGAAGATGAGTTATTGAAATATATAACCAAACTAAAAACAATTTCCTACCAAGACTTTATTAAAAATGTTTAAAAATAAAATGCTTTAATATTGACATGACAAAATACACAAGAGACTGTTGGAACAAAAAAAATTAGCTTACAAAGCAATCATTTATAGACGTAAAACTTAATCTTAAATTTTTAAATATGTTTAATTACTGGAAAAAATCAAATAATATTTCTCGACCTCTTTTTGAGGGAACAAAACAAGATTTTCATAAATATTTTAGTGGCTTTTGCAGAAATTTAGTACAAAAAACTACAAAGCAATATAAGAAGGAAATAGGGTGTTGCGAACAATGTGGACTATCTGATATTCAATTGGACGCCGCACACGTTCGAGGTAAAGGAAGAAAGGAAATTATTGACACAATATTACGTGATTATCAACGTGAGGGGGTTATTAAGCTAAATTTAAAAACTTTTGAAGATTTATTTATTGAACATCACGTTCCTATAGAAGAGACTATTAAAATTTTATGCAAAAGTTGTCATAAAGAATATGATACTCTCACAGACGACGAGTTAACTGACTTTTATAATAACCCCCCAGAAATTACAAATGTTATATCTAGTAAAGAGGAAAGTAAAATCAAACAAATTCTTAATGAAGATAAATTAATTAATTATGAGGATAAATTTATGTTAAAAGGCTTTAAGAATTATTTAATCCAAGAGGGTTATAGTGAATTTACACCATCTGGAAAACAATCTACAGTCTACGATTATATGAAGCGAGTTGAAAAAATATGTGCTAAAGAAAAAATTTCTATAAATAAATTGGTTGAGAACATCAGCTTTTATTTAGTTAAATATGGCCCTAATGGGAATGAATCTGAATTTGGAAAAAGAAGTCATAACGCTTTCATTAGTGCTTTAAGAAAATTTGAGGCATTTGTAATACACATGAAATAATTAAAAAGTGAACAACCAATTGCAAAACTTGAGCAAAACGAATACGCAACATCCAATCAATTAGAACAACAGATAGAAATTAATCAAAAACAATTATGAATATAACTAAAGACTCAATTGTAACAAGTATTTGTGGAATAAAATCTAATATCACATTATCTGAACTATGTGAACATATTGGAGAAAATTCTGATGAAATAGTTCAAGACCTTACCGATGCCATACTGCGATTGGTTGCGTAAAACTTATATGGTGACTTGACTATCTAGTTGCCTGAAATGTATTCAATAGGTATATCCTGAGATACGGGGTTATAACTATGCTATACAACACCCCTTGAAATAGGAAACCATTCCTGTTAACCCCACCCTTGGTTAGTTCTTTTTGAACGGTTGAAGAGCTTTTTGGGGTTTTTAGTATTTTTAACCTGTGAAATTCAATTTTAAATATTTTTCATTCTCCATATTGTTGTTATACAATGTGTCTAATCTCTATTCACAAGAAGGCTTTTCAATGGTTGGTGGGGATGTTGTCAGTAGAACAGGCTCCTCAAGCTATACCGTTGGTCAAACAGTGTACATAGTAAATGAAAGTTCTAGTTATTCTATATCTCAGGGAGTTCAACAGCCTATTGTGCTATTAATAGTTGAAGAAGAAACAGAGATAAAACTTAATTGTGAGGTTTATCCAAACCCAACCAACAGTGATGCCAATATTTCACATACAATTCCTAACAATGAAGTCTTAAGCTACAAATTGTATGATATAAAGGGAAGCTTCGTAAAAAGCGGTCCGCTAGAAAACTCTAATACCAAAATCGACATTCAATCACTTAAAAGTGGGACTTATCTTCTTAACTTAATCAGTGAAGGAAAACCAACAAAAACTTGCAAGATTATTAAAGGCAACTAACCTATGAAGTATATTATAACATTACTATTTCTAGTCATTTCCCATATGGCTTTTTCACAGGCTCCTGAAAAGATGAGTTATCAAGCGGTTATTCGTGACTCTACTAACAATATTGTATCAAATCAATCTGTTAATATCAGAATTAGTATCCTCAGAGGCTCCCCTACAGGGAATACAGTATACTCTGAAACCCATTCAAAGGCAACTAATTTTAATGGATTAATTTCTTTAGAAATCGGAGAAGGCTCAAACAAGATAGGTTCAATAGGTAGCATTCAGTGGGATAAAGACCAATATTTCATCCAGACAGAAACTGACCCATATGGCGGAAATAGTTATTTGCTGAATGGTGTCAATCAGATTCTCAGTGTAGCGTACGCATTACACTCTAATACTGCCGATAGTCTTATTGGTGGGGGATTGGGACCACAAGGACCTATTGGGTTAACAGGACCGCAAGGACCTATCGGGTTAACAGGGCCTCAAGGATTAAAAGGTGACACAGGGGCTACAGGACCACAAGGACCTATCGGGTTAACAGGACCACAAGGGTTAAAAGGTGACACAGGGGCTACAGGACCACAAGGACCTATCGGGTTAACAGGGCCTCAAGGATTAAAGGGTGATACAGGAGTTGCAGGGCCTCAAGGACCTATCGGTTTAACAGGACCGCAAGGTGCAATGGGTTTATTACCCAATGGAACCGCAGCAGGAAACACACCCTACTGGGATGGCTCACAATGGGTGGTTAACAATAGTAACATTCATAACAATAGTGGAGGTATTGGTATTAATACAAGTACTCCTGATGCATCTGCACAATTAGATATAGTATCAACTACAAAAGGATTTTTGCCTCCACGAATGACTACTGTTCAGCGCGACTCCATTAGCTCGCCTGCTGCTGGTTTGGTAATTTATAATACTACAAGTAATTGTTTGAATTTCTACGCAGGGTCTACTTGGCACGAAACCTGCGGCACCATAATACCCCCCTCAATAGCAAACTATCCCCCAGGCTCTGTGTTTTGTGCATTAGGTGCGGCCGCCGTTGTAGATGTAACGAATCCAACCACGGGGAAAACTTGGATGGACAGAAACCTTGGCGCAAGCCAAGTTGCCACAAGTAGCACAGATAATCTAGCCTATGGCGATTTATACCAATGGGGAAGAGCAAGTGATGGCCATCAATGCCGCATCTCGCCAACAACTGCTTCTTTTAGTAATACTGACCAGCCTGGAATTGGAAACTTCATACTTGCCCCAAATACAATTGGCGACTGGCGTAGTCCTCAGAACAATAATTTATGGCAGGGGGTAAATGGGATAAATAACCCTTGCCCAATTGGTTACCGCATACCTACAGAATCGGAATTAAACACAGAGATTTTAAGCTGGAGTTCAAACACCTCTTCTGCTGCATTTTTTTCACCACTAAAATTTACTTTACCGGGCTACCGCAACCGCTCCTCGGGTTCGATATTCTTAGTTAACAGCCTGGGGCGCTATTGGAGCAGCACTGTTAGCTCTACCGGCTCGCGCATCCTCAATATTGGGGGCGCGAATCAAACTCAAATGCGAGCAAATGGTTTTGCTGTTCGTTGCATCAAGAATTGACACTTTTTACCCTGAACGTAGCTTTCGCGAAGTCGAAGGGTTGACACTTTAACTTCCTGCGCCGAAGGTCCGATTAGTTTCTTAGAACACAACCTTGCTTAGCTGCCCATTTTAAAATTTAACTTGAATGAAAACATTTCTCACTATTTTTATTTCTTGTTTTGTTTTCTGTAGCTCTTTAAACGCTCAGTCTGTCTCAGGTAATTTAACCCTTCTTGCCAATCAAGAAATAGAACTAGAGGGTTTTAGCGGTTTAAAAACTTATCCAATTTCCTCAACCAAAGTTGACGAAGCAGGAGGTTTCAAACTCCCCTATTCCAAAGTAGATTATGGTGTAGGCTATTTAATGTCTGCCGATAAAAAACCTTTATTCGTTATTTTGAACGGAGAAGATATTGAAATCCTTGGTGAAGCATTGAGTTATACCGAAACACTAAACATAACCAAAGGTCAGGAAAATCAATATTTTGAGCAGTTCGCTAAAGAACACCCTAAGAGAGAGCAGGCATTAAGTGCTTGGGTTTACTTGGAGAAAATATACACCTCAGATTCCTTATTTGCTTTTCAAGAAGCTCCTAATCAAGCTATCCACAAAGAAAAACAACGCATTAAAGCAGAAGATGCATTATTTCTTTCAAAATTGCCTAAAGACAGTTACGTGAGCTGGTTTTTACCCGCTCGTAAATTAGTGAGTTCAGTTTCAACGATAGCTCAATACCGACCAAAAGAAATTCCCGCAACTATATCAGCGTTTAGGGAAATAGATTATACGGATAACCGCCTTTATAAAAGTGGCTTGTTTAAAGATGCTATTGAAAGTCATTTTTGGTTATTAGAAAATAGCGGAAAGCCATTGGATTCTGTCTTTATTGAAATGCAGTTTTCTATTGATGCTATGATGATTAATTTGGTACAAGACGACAAAAAACTCAACGAGGTTACCACCTATTTGTTTGATTTGCTAGAACGGCACAGCCTATCTCAAGCCGCCGAATACTTGGCGCTGAAAGTACTAAACGAAACAAGCTGCACTTTAGATAACGATTTAGCGAAACAACTAGAAAGTTACCGTGCGATGAAAAAAGGGAACATAGCACCTAATATCAACTTTGGTAACTCAGCCTATTTAAATGGAGTAAAGCAAACAATTTTTAACAGCCTTACAAACTTAACTACACCCTACACATTAGTTGTCTTCGGTGCAAGTTGGTGTCCGAAGTGTGTTGAAGAAATGCCAAAACTGACGGATAACTATGTAAAGTGGCGAAATTTAGGAGTAGAGGTTGTCTATATCTCCCTTGATACAGAGCAGGAGGATTTTGAGAAGTCAGTGAGTTCGTATCCCTTTTTCGCCTACTGTGATTACAAGAAATGGGATAGCAAAGTGGCTCAAGATTATTATGTGTTTGGCACACCAACCTTTTACTTATTAGATAACAAGCGAGAGATTTTATTGAGACCAACTTCAATTAATCAAATAGATGCTTGGGTTGATTGGTATTTGGTAGGTAAAGACAAAAACTAAACTAACTTTATATTTGGCGTTTACAGGCTTTTTGTGTGGTTATCAGACTAAAACTCCTCCCTTTTTAATTAACCATTGGCATATCCTCCTCCTGTAATTCAGAGACCTGAAGCCCCCTTAAGTAAATTAAATACCTTACTTGGACAAGAGTTGAACATTGTCATAAAGTCCCTACTACGGGGTTATAACAATGCCACACAACACCCTTGAAGATAGGAAACCCTCTGTTAACCCCACCCGTGGTTGGTTCTGTTTGTGTAGTTGAAAGGTTTCAGCTTTTGTTGAGGTTCTTGCTGAGGTTCTTGCTGAGGTTTTTAGCTATTAAAGAAGGCGTATTTATATTGATTTTAAGGCGATTAACATACAAGGAAAAGGGTTGCTTGGTTTTGTTTAGATAATACCTTAGAAGGGCTTAAAATGAGTCTAACGAGGTGTTTTAATGAGTTTATGTTGTCGGGTCTGTTTGTGCGACTGAAGGGTTTCAGGTTATTGAAAATATTCCTTTCTTTGTTGCTTACAAAAAGCTATTTCCAAAGGTATAAAGTCTAAATCAAATTTATGAAAAAGTACATATTCGCTTTATTATTTGCATCTGTAAGCCTAACTTCATTTGGTCAACAATGTTCGTGGTTAAACTTGACAGTCTCATCAGCCGACACTTCTTTTATCCAACTGTATCATCCCGGCCCATACTTGATTTCGCCAAGGAATGCTACTATTATTAAATATGAGATTACCGATTTTCAGAATAACATCATTCATCAAGATACCATTTCGGGCGGGTCAGGATTAATGCTATTTAACCACACAGTTCCGGTTACGGATTCAATGAAAGTTTCAGCTCTTCTAACAAATAACGTTGCTGGAATTACGTGCTTAATAGAAGACACTTTGTTTTGGAAAAGAACAGGAGCTTTTCCAACTATCTATAATTGGGCAATTCTTAGCAGTAATGTCGGTGCAAATGTGACAACCGTAAATGAACCACAGATAGATGGGTCAATGTTTAAAATATATCCTTCTCTAGCCTCAAACGACCTTTATATTGATGGCCCCGTAGATTTATATTCATTGACAATTTTGAATATACGTGGGCAACTAGTTTACTCAAATAATAATTTTAACGGAAATCAGAAAATAGACGTTACAAATTTACGCACAGGCATATACTTTATCAATATCAGCAGCGATAAAAGCATAGAATCAATGAAGTTTGTAAAAGAATAGGAAAGTTAATTTTAGAATTGAAAAAGAAGAATTGCATAGGTTAATAGACTTCCCACAACACCCTTGAAATAGAAAACCATTACATAAATATGTTCTAGTCGTATCCGATTCCGACTTTTAGAATCAAAACATCTTTTTAACAAGAACAAAATAATGAAATAGTTATAGGTGGCTGTCTACTTTGTTTTAAAAAGGACTAGTCATCGGCATATCTTCCACCTGTAATTCAGCTACCTCAAGCCCTCTTAAGTAGGTTTAGTTACATAACTTTGTCAAGTATTATACATCGTCATATACTCTCTAATACGGGGTTATAACTAATGCTATACAGAACCCTTGAAATAGGAAACCATTCCTGTTAACCCCACCCTTGGTTAGTTCTTTTTGTGAGGTTGAAAGGTTTCAGCTTTTGTGAGATTGTTGTTGAGGGATTGTTGAGGGATTGTAGGTTATTTTGGTTTCTGTGAAAAAATATATACATTTAGCGCTTAAACTAAAATAAATAAAAGATGAAAAAAGTAACAATAATGCTATTAGCCTTGGCTTCAATCTGTCAATTAAATGCTCAAAAGCTTAGTAAATTTGGAGGTTTAACTGAAACAAAAGTAGGCCCGAAAACGATTAAGGTCCCTTACACTGATGTAACCACCTATCTAGGATATGCTGCAAAAGGTAATGAGGATGAGGTCAAAGACGGGAAGAAATACTACTATTTATATTTATGGATTCCTGCGGTGGCTCCTGAATTAGGAGTTAGAATGATGTCGCCTGTGGGGAATGC
>CAJQLW010000086.1 GCA_905479325.1 uncultured Flavobacteriales bacterium | reverse complement strand
TGTAAAATCACAAAAAGTAATTCTCAACAATAAAGAAGAAAGGCAAAAGGAGAGGGCAATTCAAGATATTAAAACGCAAAAGTTAGAATACAGCACACAATTACCAATTTATGGTGTTCAATTAGGTGCTTTTAAAGAAGCAGTGCCTATAAGCAGGTTTAAGCAGCTCAAGAATGTGGATGCTTTTATGGATAAAAGTGGCTGGATTAGATACGTTGTAGGGCATTTCTCTATTCGCTCTCAGGCAGAAAAGTTACTTGCAATAATTCAAGAAAAAGGATACTCAGATGCTTTTGTGGTGAATGTTAACGAAGAGAAGAAGTTTAAGGAGGAGGTTGTAAGTGTAAACAACATTAATATCAGGGCAAACCCTTTAGGTAAAATTGAATACAGAGTTCAAATCGGGGCATTTAAAGAGCATATACCAAATGAATCAGCCGAGTTGTATTTTAAAATTGAAGGAATAACAGAGCATAGGGAGTTAGATGTTAAGTACTTAACGGTTGGCAAGTTTAAAACATACGTTGAAGCGAAAGCGTATTCTCAAGGAATTATTGATGTTGGAATTTCAGATGCATTCGTCATTGCTATCAATAACGGTCGTAAAATTCCATTACAGCACATAAATGAATTTAAAAATTAGAACATGAAAAAGTATGTTTATTTAATTCTTGTTATGTTTTCTATTTCGAGCTTGAAGGCTCAAAGTGATCTGGAATATCAATTTGATTTTGCAAGAGCCTCTTTAGCACAACGAAATATAAAAGATGCTATTAAAGCATTGAAGATAGTATATGAAGCTGAACCAGAAAATGCAAATGTGAATTTTTTAATGGGGGCAGCTTATACCGAGTTGTCGGGAACGGAAGAGGAAGCCATGCGCCATTTGCTTCAGGCCGTGCAGAACGTAAACAGTAATTATAAAGTTGGTTCTTTTGAAGAGAAGGCGGCGCCCATACATGTTTACTACTACTTAGCGGTTGCGTATGTTGAAGAAAATAAGTGTGCTTTTGCCAACCGAGCTTTTGAGGAGTTCCAGAAATATAGTGAAAAGGTAGATCAATATTACATTGACGAAGTAGATCGCCACATGCAAAAGTGCCCGCACGATAAAAAAGAAAACACAGAAGGGTGGAATAAATTGAAGGTTGAACCAATTAAATATGAGGCTATAGCAGCACCAGTTGCCGAGCCATTAAAGCCAATAGATTCAGTTTACTTAATGAATAAAGGGCTGGTAACTGAAAAACTGGAGTATACTACCAATGCCCCGTTGTACGGAGTACAAATTGGAAGTAACATGAATCCGAGCCCGACAAGTGCCTTTAAAGATGTAAAAAATGTTGATGTATTTATTGATAGTTTAGGTATAATAAGATATGTAGTGGGTCACTTTTCGTACCGTAAGCAAGCGGAAAACTTATTAGAATCTGTGAAGGCTAAAGGGTTTTCAGATGCTTATGTGGTCAATGTAAATAATGAGAAAAAGTATTCCAATGAAGTGATTAGTTACAAAAACATCAATCTTCGTTCAGGACTTAGAGGAGAGGTAGAATACTTTGTGCAATTGGGTTCTTTTACAGATACTATTCCATCAGAAATGACTTCTATTTATTTTAAGATTGATGGCATTCAAGAATACAAACGCGAAGATAGAACGGTTATAAATATTGGAGCTTACGATACCTTTAAGCAAGCTAAAATTGAGAAAGAGAAAGCAATAGCTGCTGGGGTTGCTGATGCCTTTATAGTGGCGTATAATCGAGGTAAGAAGATACCTTTGTATGAAGCGATCAACTATACTGAGAAAGAAGAAGTTCAAGAAAGTGAACCAAAGGAAAGCGAAGATTAGCTCGAACTTGAGAATGAAAGTTTATTACAAATCAATTGTTTGTTTATAAATGAGTTTCGTTGGATTTTGTCCGTTGTTGTTCTGGTACAAGTAATAAACAGACCCGTCTTTAACTTTAATTTTTTTAGGAAAATTATGGGATTCTAGCAGAAAGCCTTTGCTTAGTTTCCCGTTTTGTAGATTTAGTTGCTTTAGTTGAATTCTGGTTTTTTCTTTGAAAACAATAAACACCTTGTCTGTAGCGTAGTCTTTCAGAATTAATTGTCGCCAATATTTATCCTTATGGTAGTTTACAGGGAAGGTTCTACAAATCTTGCCATTTGAGGAATAGATGTTTACCGTCTCTAGCAAATGATCAAATAAAAATAGTGAATCACGAATGTTAAAAATAGGATTGTAAATAGGTCTGCTAAGTACTAATTTATAAAAGTCATAGTTTCTTTGTCTGGTGCGAATATTTCCATTTGCAATTCTGTCTTTGGTAGTACTTGAAACTACTTGTTCATTGTATCCTGCCAGATTTTGAGAGACATAATCATTTATAGAAACGGTAGACTCTTTATCTAGAATAAGATGAAGTAGTTTTTGCTTTTGACTTGTTTGATCGACAATGAAGTAGGCTAAACCTTGGTTGTGTAACCCGTACTTAGCAGTTACTATGCTTGAGGAAGTCACAGTTTGGCAAGGCTTAACCGTTTTCTCGAAAGTCTTAAAAGAATAACCTGCCTGTTGTTCTATAAAAGAAGGGAAAAAGCGAATTGGGAAAACGCTGTCTTTTTCAATAAGCAAAATTTTACCGTAGCAATCTGCGTACAATTCTCTGCTTTTTTCTGAAACCTGTAGCTCGGTTAATGCAGAGTCGTAATCATTAACTAACCGAATGTAGTGATGATTGCCTTCATTTAATAAGAGTACTACGTTGTTCTCGTAAAATTCAAAATCAATAATATTGGTGCTTTTCTTGTAATAAACTCGAACAATAGAACTAGAATTAACTTCAACATTTCCAATTTCTTCTATTTGAAGTTTAAGACTTACTTCTAAAAAAAGTGTATCGTTGGTTGTCGGTTGAATACTTACATATTGCGTTTCGTAACCAATATAAGAGAACCTTAGCTGCACCGTTGCTTTTGGAATTCTCAAAATAAACGTACCTAAAGAGTCACTAACTGTGCCTTGATTTGTCTGCTCATTATAAACTGTAGCCTTTGAAAGAGTAAGGCCATTTTCCCCCGTAACCTTTCCAATTACCAATGTTGAGCGCTTTTGAGCATAGGTAAATAGGGAACAGCATATCAATAAGAAAATGAGATTTGTTTTCACCAAGTAGCTCTTTTGTTTGTAACTAAGACATAAACTTACCAATAATCGTCTACCACTAAAAACAAAAAAAGCAACTCCAATGAGTTGCTTTTTGGTGGAGAATATCGGAGTCGAACCGATGACCTCTTCACTGCCAGCGAAGCGCTCTAGCCAGCTGAGCTAATCCCCCAAATTTATATCTCAAGAGATTAGCGAAGCTGTGCCTGTCCCGAGAGGTACGAATCGGCAAGCTAATCCCCCATGTATTTTGGAGAATGCCAAAAGTATTTAAAAACTTCGGTTTTGCGATTCAAAAAGCTGATTACTTTTGTTGCCCCAAATTATGATTTCAGAAGCCTTTAAAGTTTATTTAGAAAAGTCATTATTAGAAGCAAAACTTCTGACAAATCCTATATCTCAAGTATTTTCGGTTTCTGGTGGTTCTGTTAATCAAGCGTATGAGTTGAGGTCAAAAACGAGTTCTTACTTTTTAAAAGTAAATCGATTAGATGCTTTTCCCGAAATGTTTGAGAAAGAAGTATCTGGGTTGAACTTGTTACGGAATGCTTCTTCAATTCAGGTGCCTAACGTAATTATGAAAGGAGAGTTTGAGCAGTTTTCATTTTTGATTTTGGAGTACGTAACTCTTTCTGAACCAAAAAGTAATTATTGGAAAAATTTCGGTGAGGGATTGGCTATGCTTCATCGCAACAGTCAAGATTCGTTTGGTTTAGGGTACAATAATTACAACGGTTCTTTACTTCAAGTGAACAATTTGCAAACTGATTGGAGTATGTTTTTTATTGAAAACAGGTTGATGGAACAGCAACGCCAAGCCAAGGACAAAGGCAGGTTAGATGAGCAGCTTTCAAACATGTTAAATCGCTTATATCCCAAACTCGATGGTTATTTCCCGAAAGAACAACCTGCTTTGTTGCATGGCGATTTATGGTCTGGCAATTATTTGGTGAAGAATGGCGAGCCTTGCTTTATGGATCCTGCAGTTTATTATGGTCACCGCGAAGTGGATTTGGCAATGAGTTTGCTCTTTGGTGGCTTTGATAAGAAGATGTATGAAGCGTACAACTCTAGTTTTCCACTTGAAAAAGATTGGGAAAAAAGAGTAGATATCTACAACCTATACCCACTTATGGTTCATGTAAATTTATTCGGTGCTTCATACGCTCAGCGGGTTAAGAGTATTTTAAAGTATTACACCTAAAGGGGCATTGGTGAACTGAAATGACTCAACTGTGAAATGCGAGTTCACAAAGAGGGAAG
>CAJQLW010000085.1 GCA_905479325.1 uncultured Flavobacteriales bacterium | reverse complement strand
TCTTAGGACAGACACCAACTGGAGTTGTGGATGTCATTAAAATTGATACTTCTGCAAAAACAATATCGGGAGTGTTTAATGGAACAATATCTCAATCACCTCTTTTGGTGCTGAAGATACTGACCTTTTAAGTGGAACACCATCAGACAGCTTGGCTTTTGTTAGCTACTCGTTAAATTTAATAAGTGGTTATCCAGTTTTTTACTATGGTCTTTCGGGGAGTATTACCATCACGAAGATTGAAACTGTAAATAGGCAAGAGCAAGCTACTGCAAACTTCAATTTTATTGGTAAAGATGGCTCAGGGGCACACTTACAGTCACCAACGGCACCCTTTCTACCATTTTTAGGTAATTCTAAATAAAAGTGAATTTACAAGTATTGGGTTACTTCAAGCATTTGAAATAATCAAATGGTTCATGGCAATCGTTGCATTGAAATAGTGCCTTGCAGGCAGTAGATCCGAAGCGGCTTACCATTTTAGTGTTTACAGAACCGCAATTGGTACATTTAATGGTATTGGCTTCTCCAAGCAAAGCAGCCTTGTCTACCTCTGCTGACCGTGGCGCCGCAATTCCATAATCCTCTAGTGCTTTTCTACCTCTTTCCGTAATCCAGTCGGTGGTCCAAGCAGGCGCGAGAACAAGGTTAATTTTAGCGTGTAAGTTATTATTGTTAAAAGCGGATACAATATCATCTCCTATGGTATCCATAGCAGGGCAACCTGAGTATGTTGGCGTGATATCTACTTTATAGGTACCGTCAACAAAATCAACTTTTCTTACTATCCCCATGTCCATTATTGACAGCACAGGTATTTCAGGGTCGCTCACAGAGCGCAGTAATTCTTCTATTTCTTCAGAAATTTCTAACATTACCACTTCATGTTCGGGTAAGCTCGTTGCATGTATTGAAAATCAACAAGAATGTATCCCATATTTTCAGAATGTCTTCCGGTTTTGGCACCGTATTGAAATACTGTCTCTTCCGGTAAAGTTAATGTCGCTTCATGAAGAACTTCTTCTACTCTAGAAATGTAAAATGGTTTTAACGCATCTAAATCAGGACCTACTCCACTTTCTGCAGCCCATTGTTCAACTTCTGTTGCATTGAACAGTTCCATACTGTACCGCCATAAGGTGTTCACGGCGGTTTGCATTTTTTCGTGGCTCACTTCAGTACCGTCTCCTAAACGTTTCACCCAAGTAGACGAGAAGTCTACATGATAATCAACTTCTTTAATTGATTTTTTTGCAATGGCAACTAACGTTTCGTTTTTACTCTTGATCAATTCATTTAGCAATAGTTGATGGTATACATCAAAGAAGAATTGGCGAACGATAACATGTGCGAAATCATCATTGGGTTGCTCTACAAGGTACACGTTTTTGTACTCATGTTCATAACGCAACATGGCTATAGTATCTTCAGTAGCGTCTCCTCCTTTTATTTGGGCAGCGGCTTGAAAGTAATTTCTAACTTGTCCAAAAAGGTCTAGAGAAATATTGGTTAATGCAATATCTGTTTCCAATTCTGGGCCATGCCCGCAAAGCTCTCCTAAGCGCTGACCTAAAATCATAGAGTTATCGCCTAAATGCAGAAGGTATTCGTATAGTTTCTCTTGTAACATAAATTACATGTGCTTTATTTCATCAGGTAAATCATAAAACGTTGGGTGACGGTAAACTTTATCAGCAGCCGGCTCAAACATCTCACCATTCTTTGAAGGGTTTGAAGCCGTAATTTCTTTGGACTCAACTACCCAGATACTAACACCTTCCTGTCTTCTCGTATATACGTCTCTCGCATTTTGAATTGCCATTTCTGCGTCTGCGGCATGTAAACTACCACAATGACGGTGCTCTAAACCGTTTTTACTTCTGATAAATATTTCCCAGATGGGCCATTCGTTGTTCATAGTATAATGTTTAATGATAAATGTGAAATAATTTCTAAAGACTGTTAAGCAACCCGATTTACCGAGTTAGGTCATTTATAATTGATGATTTCAAATTTCTCATTTTCTTAAGCTGTCTTTTTGGCTCTTTTCTCAGCTTGTTTACTTGCATAAGTGTAAGCTGCTTCTCTTACCCAAGCTCCTTCATCCCATGCTGCGTTTCTATCTTTTAATCGCTTTTCATTCATCAATCCATTACCCTTCACCACGTTCCAGAATTCCTCCCAGTCAAGTATTCCGAAATCATAATGTCCTCGCTCATCGTTCCATTTCAAATCCTTATCGGGAATTGTTAGCCCTAAAATTTCAGCTTGAGGAACCGTTTGATCTACAAATTGCTGTCTCAGCTCATCATTCGTCTTTTTCTTGATTTTCCACTTCATTGATTGCTCAGTATTCGGAGAATCTTCGTCTCTAGGACCAAACATCATCATACTTGGCCACCACCATCTGTTTAACGCATCTTGTGCCATTGCTTTTTGAGCTTCTGTTCCATTGCATAACGACAACATAATTTCATAACCCTGTCTTTGGTGGAAACTTTCTTCCTTACAAATACGAACCATGGCTCTTGCATAAGGACCATAAGATGTTTTGGTCAGCATGACTTGATTAATGATTGCAGCACCATCTACTAACCAACCAACAGCTCCCATATCAGCCCAAGAAACAGTAGGATAATTAAATATACTGGAGTATTTCGCTCTTCCAGAATTCAATTGCTCCATTAACTGATCTCTTGTAATGCCTAACGTTTCTGCTGCACTGTACAAATACAAACCGTGTCCCGCTTCATCTTGCACTTTCGCTAACAAAGCAACTTTTCTTCTTAAAGAAGGCGCTCTTGAAATCCAGTTACCTTCAGGCAACATCCCTACAACTTCTGAATGAGCATGTTGAGAAATTTGACGGATGTGGGTTTTTCTATATTTCTCAGGCATCCAGTCTTTTGCCTCAATGTTTTCACCGTTATCAATTCTTTTTTGGAATTGCTCGTCTAAACTTAATGTCTTGTTTTCCATAACTTAAATTCTTTAACTGTCGAAATCGACTACAATTTTACTTGACTTTGGTATGGCTTGGCAAGTTAATATATATCCTTGTTCTACTTCATCAGGTTCTAATGCATAATTCACTTCCATTGGAGCCTCACCTTCAATTAGCTTGGCCTTACATGTGCAGCAAACACCTCCTTTACAAGCAAAAGGTAAATCTGCATTATTTCGAAGTGCAGCATCCAAAATATTTTCTCCATTTTGGGTCATTTCAAATGACACTTGAACTCCGTTTGTGATAATGGAAACATTTGAAACGTCTTTGTTGTTCACGTCCAACTTCTTCTTTTTAGCACCACCGGTTGGCGTTCCAAAAAGTTCAAAATGCACCTTAGACTCATCTACTCCTGTGGCATATAGAAAATCTCGAATCATAAAAATCATTTCTGTAGGTCCGCAAATAAAAAACTCATCCACAGTACTAAAATCAACTATTTTATCAGAAATCGTTTTTAATTTATCTTCCGTAAACCGACCGTTAAACAGAGGAGCATCTCGCATTTCCTTCGTCAAGAAGTGATACAATTCATACCTTCCTAAATATTGATTTTTCAATCCTTCAATCTCTTCTCGCAAAATCATGCTTTGAACAGACTGGTTCAAATAAAACAACTTGAAGGTACTCTCTGGCTCTGATTGCAAATGTGTTTTAATGATCGAGTGGATGGGCGTAATACCGCTACCTGCGGCAAAAGCCACATAATTTTTACCTTTCGTCGCATCTACTTCAGTGTAAAAGCGACCATTTGGGGCCATTACCTCTACTTTATCCCCAACCTTCAAAACATCATTCACAAAAGTAGAAAATCGCCCATCTTCGATTTTTTTAACGGCTACTTGCCATTGATGACCCAGCGGGCTGCTGCAAAGCGAGTACGAACGTCTCACCTCTTCTCCATTTATTTGTGCCTTCAACGTGAGGTATTGCCCTTGTTTGTATTGAAAGGTTGCTTTTAAGTCTTCTGGAACATCAAACGTAACTACTGAACATTCAGGAGTTGTTTTAAAGATATCGCTAACTTGAATGGAGTAAAACTGTTGTGACATGAAATTTTTTATAGTACCAAACAAAGATAAATAAAGATGTTCTTAAAAAAGTGACAAATATCATTTATACAAATTCTAAATTAGCAGCTCACCATTTAAATCTGTGGTGAGGTAGTCGGTCATGACCTTAAAAAATGGCTGAATGGCTTTATAGACTTCTATCACTCTACTCTCAAAATTATCAGCTAGCACTTCTTTGTCAGAAAAAGACTTGAATACATAAAAGCTTTTGTACCGTAGCAAATCAATATTAGGATCATCTTTTTCGAACCCACGTGGTGCAGTTTTCAATTGCTCTCCCAACAAATCGCCAAATGTTTGCCTGAAATTTTTGGAATTAAGCACAGCTCTTAGCGGACTAGCATCCATTTCAATTTGTTTTCTAATAAGGTTTAAATCATCGGCATTGGGTTGATAAAATCCGCCTCCAATTATCGTTTCACCAGGACTAATGCTGAAATAATATCCACCTCTACGATCTGCTCCTTCTCTAGAAAAGGAGCCGCTGCGATTTGTTTTGTATGGATCTTTATTTTTTGAAAACCGCACATCTCGGTAAATACGATACAAACTTTTTTTGCCACTTGGTGTAGAAATGGTATCAAATTGATTCAACCGCTCAATAATCGATTCAGTAAAGGTGTACATTTCCTTGTGCGACTTTTCATAGCGCGGCTTGTTTTCAGTAAACCAATCTCTGTTGTTGTTCGCTTTCAGGTCTTTTAAAAAGTCGAGCGTGTATTGTGTAATGTGTGCCATACTGCAAGTTTACGCAGAAATGAGGAATGTGGAATGGCTTCGCGCTTGTCTTACTGAGCTTTCTTTGCAGTGCAACGAAGAAGAAATGGTCGAAGTGAGCGAGCGGGATAAGAAATGAGGAATGTGGAGTGTGGAATATGGAATGAGGAGCGTGAAGTGTGGAATAGAAAAATGAAACTTAAGGATGAGAAAATAAGAACTAAGGATAAAAGTATAAGTATTGAATGGTCAACTCGCAATTTGTGCTTCGTGTTCTTTATGGATTTGCGGTGAATCATGTAAGATAAAAGGGCGAAGGTTTCGAGGTTTCAATACTACTTCCTTAATTTTCGTTTGTGAAAAACAAAATCATCAAAGCCAAACTTGGCACGAAACAATCAAACCTTTGGGGCTATCATTTTATCATTCCAGATGAAGTTGCGGCTTACTTTACCGAAGGAAAAGACCGTAGAATTATAGTTACTTTCAATGGCAAAATCAATAATTATTGTGCAATTATGCCTTCTCCTGAAGGATTTTTTATAATGCTCAACAAAGACATCGTAAAAAAACTGCAGATTGAAGAGGGTGAATTGGTAACCATAGAGATTGAAAAAGATACTTCGGAATATGGAATGCCGATCTGTGAAGAATTTGAAGCAGTAATCTTTGGAGATGAGCATGTTTTTGCCATTTTCCAAAAGCTCACACCTGGGAAACAACGCAACTTAATTCACTTGGTGAACAAGATTAAGAGTAGTGATATAAAAATTTACCGAGCCATGGCCATTGCAGAGTATTTAATTGAATGCGGAGGCAAGATGGATTTCAAGAACTTGAACGAAAAAATTAAAGAATTCAACCAAAGAAATAAAATCTTGTAACCGATATTAAGGTGCATTAAATTTTCAACAAAAAAATCAAAACTCAAAAACCTTTAAATGATAGCTTTACTCATTAAGCAACCTTTTATTTTAATTTAAATGTTGCTACATCTATTTCAGATTAAATTATTACTTTCGCAAAAACTAACATTAACACAAAAAACATGAAAAAATTATTTAAACCTGTATTGAGTTTTATTGCAATAGCAACAATGGTTGCTTGTGGTGGAGCTGCTGACAAAGCAAATGAAGTAACTGAAGAAGTAACTGAAACAGTTGAAGAAGTTGTAACGGAAGAAACTGTTGCAATCAACTTAGACGAAAGTGAAGTTATGTGGATGGGCCAAATTGTAGGAGGTATTAAATCTCACAATGGGACTATTAAATTAACTGAAGGTTCTCTTACTATGAAAGGAGACGAAATCGTTGGTGGTAACTTTACTGTTGACATGAAATCAATGAATCCTTTAGATTCTAACTACACTGAGGATAAGCCAGCTGAAATGTTAGTAGGTCACTTGTCAACTGGAGATTTCTTTTTAGTTGACTCTTTCCCAACAGCTTCTTTTGTAATTAAAAGTGCTGACATGGCTGCTAAAACGATAACAGGAGATTTAACTGTAAGAGGTGTAACAAACACTGAGACAATTAATGATGTTACTGTTGAAGCTGGATCTGCAATGGGTACGTTAACATTTGACAGACAGAAATACGATGTTGCTTTTTCTACAGGAGCAAAAGATTTCGTTCTATCTGACGATATTGAGTTGAAGATCAACTTAAAGATGTAATATCTTTAAAGTCTAAAAAACTTTATCTAAAATCCTCAAGTATTCATTTACTTTGGGATTTTTTTATTTGGTAAAGTAATAGCTAAAACCCACCAAAAATAAATTCTGAGGTCGTACTCCAACATCATCAACACGCAGCTCAAGCAGAAACTCACCTTTGTTTGAATTCTTAAATAAAAAGCCACACTGAGTAACCAAACGAAGTTCTGTTTGATAATTCCCGGCTTTGGTCTTGCTTAAAATTTCAGTTAAAAAAGCGAAATAACTTTCTCCGGGGTCCGTTCTAAACCCTCTTCTCGCTATTTCTGCACCAAACCGATACCGATAACGATATTCAGTTTCCTGCGGAGAAAAAGTTTGATCAAGTCGTAACCGATGAGCAATTTTAAATCGAGTTAAGGTTTGTTGAACGTACCCAACTTGCTGGTAGAGCCGCTGTCGATTCGCATTTTCGGCAAAACGATACATTCCGCCAACAGCTCCACTAAAAAAAGTTCCCAATTTTCGTTGAATACCTGTAGTTAATTGTGTTCTTGCGTTCACTGTTCCATCAAAGAAATTAGAATTCGAAAAATCATACGGCACTCGTTGTTCAATACTTGATTTTAACTGATACCGATTTGAAATTTTTAGAGAATGATTTACAGCAAACACACCACTAAACAGGTTCTTTGAAGTTTCTTCTTGAGCACTTGCGCTAACCATAAAGCAGCAGATAATGAGAGAGATCAGTAGCTTTTTCAAAACAATAAATTATCGGTGTTTGATTCAGCATTTTT
Organism: uncultured Flavobacteriales bacterium; assembly: GCA_905479325.1. GTDB lineage: Bacteria > Bacteroidota > Bacteroidia > Flavobacteriales_E > Vicingaceae > NORP294. The sequence continues at coordinate 3,953 of CAJQLW010000085.1, read as the reverse complement.
TATGCGGCTAACAAAGGTACCATCCTTGGAAAAGGTATACTCGTAGGAGTGAATTTCCTTGTCTTTAATTCCGTACACAACTAGCTCATATAATTGACTTATTTTGGAGTAATCTACCTTCAAATTAGTGTACAGCTTAGTAATCTCCTCCTTATTTCCTGAATAATGGCGCTGCATCTTTTTAATCTTACAGCGTTCAAAATCTTGCACAAACTGTTCCTTCATCGCATCTACTAAGTTCGCATCTAAATCATCCAGTTCAAGCTCCTCTTCTACATCTTCAAATGTACCATCTACAGAAAACTCAATACTAATTCGCTTTTTATGGAATTTTACTTTTGCCTCAAAACTCTCCTTGTTGCCACTTGTTTCTTTAATCCATTTCATTCTATAGTTTGGAAATAGCTCACAAACAAATGCTTTTGCCTTTTCGGGAACTTTTGATGCAGCTACATGGTGCTCTACCTCCAATTTCTCTTGTGCAAAGGAGTTGAGCGAAAGCGCCAACAATAGCGCTAAAAAAGAAAATTGGATTGTTTGCTTGATACTAGTCATATTTCGAGCGATAAAGTTTACCTTTATTTTTTATTAAGTAAAGAATCGGCAGACAAAAATTAGTGTTGGTTCTATTTTCTAAATCCAACATATGAAATTTAAAGACTTCGATTTTACCGAAGAAATGCTTCAAGGCCTTGACGCCATGCGTTTCGAAGAACCAACCCCAGTTCAAGAACAAGCCATTCCAATTATTCAAAAAGGGAATGACGTAATTGCTGTAGCCCAAACAGGAACAGGAAAAACAGCCGCTTTTTTGTTGCCCATTTTAAATAAAATTCAACGCTCAGGCGGAGGAAAGTTAAATACCCTAATTCTGGCTCCAACCCGAGAGTTGGCCATGCAAATTGACCAGCAAATGGAAGGATTCTCCTATTTCACAGGTACTTCTTCAATTGCCATTTATGGAGGAGGTTCAGGCACTTCATTTGATGCTGAACGAACAGCCTTAACCCAAGGAGCAGATTTAATTGTTGCAACTCCCGGTAGATTGCTGTCTCATTTAAACATGAATTACGTGAAGATTAGCAACTTGGAGCACTTTATTTTAGATGAAGCAGACCGAATGATGGACATGGGCTTTTCTGATGACATCAAAAAAATTACAGAATACTTGCCCAAAAAGCGCCAAACCATAATGTTTTCGGCAACAATGCCTCCCAAAATTAGAAATTTGGCAAAGGCCATTATGAATGAGCCTGAAGAAGTAAACATTGCTATCTCAACAACTGCAGAAGGAATTACTCAACTTGCTTACAATACTCATGACAATCAAAAAATTCCTTTATTACAGCACCTTTTAAAGGACAAGCAAGATTTAAGTAGTATTATCATTTTTACTTCCAGAAAGTCAAACGTTAAAGATATTGTGCGTGACTTGAAAAAGTTAAAAATGGATGCCGCTGGTATTTCTTCCGATTTAAGTCAAGATGAACGAGAGGAAGTATTGAGAATGTTCAGAAACAAAAGACTTAGAATTTTGGTTGGAACGGATATTATTTCGCGAGGTATCGATATTGATTCTATTGACATGGTAATCAATTACGATGTACCAAATGATCCGGAAGATTATGTGCATAGAGTAGGAAGAACCGCTAGAGCAAAATCTACCGGAACAGCAATTACTTTTATTGACCAACATGGTCAACACGATTTTCAGAAAATTGAAGAGCTAATTAAGAAGGAAGTGGAAAAACTGCCCAACCCTGATCACATTGGTGAGGGGCCAACTTATAAGCGAGGAAGTTCAAAAGGTGGAAACAAACAACATCGTGGAACTAGCAGTATAGTTGGAAACAAAAAGCCTTTCAAGAAGAAAAAGGCCTTCGATAAAAGTAAGCCAAGAAACGAAGACAAAAAGGACAATAAACAACAAACAGCTCCGGATACAGAAAAGCCGGTTGAAAAAAAGAAATTTTATGCGAAAAGAGAACCTAAATTAACAGCGCATTTGCAGAAAGATAAATAATTACTAATCTGTTAATGAATAATTAAAATTGAACATTGGTAATTAGTCATTATTTATTTCTAATCGAAAAGCTCTTTATACTTATAAACTTTGTCTAGCCTGGCTCCTTTCTCTGTGTCTTTCAAGGTAATAATTTCATTCTGTGCATCGTGCTCTAAAAACAGATACAAATCTTCGTCAATGGCTTTTTTGTAGAATCGCTTACGATCTTCCAACGTCAATAGCGGACGAGTATCATATCCCATTACATACGGCATTGGAATATGACCAGCTGAGGGTAATAAGTCAGCCATAAAAGCTAGTTTCTTTCCTTGGTATTCTAAAAGCGGAATCATCATGGCATCGGTATGACCATTGGCGTAGAAAATATCGAAAGCATCGAAACCATCTTCTACAAACTTAAGTTGGCCAAACTCTTGCATGGGTAAAATGTTCTCTTTCAAAAAAGAGGCTTTCTCTCTGTCGTTAGGAACTGTAGCCCATTGCCAGTGCTTTTTATTACTCCAATAAGTCGCATTTTTAAAGGTAGGTTTGTAAGCTGTTCGGTCTTTGTTCCACTTTACACCACCACCGCAGTGGTCAAAATGCAAGTGAGTTAAGAATACATCAGTGATATCGTCTGGATGAAAACCTGCTTTTTTCAAAGAACCTTCTAAGGTCCCTTCACCGTGCAAATAATAATAACCAAAGAATTTTTCGCTCTGCTTCTCCCCCATTCCATTGTCAATCAAAATAAGGCGATCACCATCTTCAATCAACATACAGCGTAAAGCCCACGAGCACATGTTATTGCTATCTGCAGGATTGGTTCTTTGCCAAATAGACTTAGGAACAACACCAAACATTGCTCCGCCGTCTAACTTAAAATTCCCTGTTTCTATTGGATGTATTTTCATGATGCTAATTTAAGGAAAGTAGAACCATCTCACTTTTTAAGACGAATGGCAATTTGTTGAGGCGAGGAATTAATTAGTTTAATGGATTCAAAATAACAACGCCTCACCAGTAATAAATAACCACACCCACACATGCAACAATTAGTATCAGCTGAATAACAAATAAAGCCATTACACCTAGCATAGACAGGAAAGACTCAATCATACGGTTCTTCTCTGAGAAAATTCGAACACCCAAAATAATGATGAGTAAGTAAACAACTGGGTCAAATATTAGCGGAGCCCTAAAGATGAAATAACTTATAATGCCTACAAATGTTGATTGAGCAATAATAAATGAACTAACGGCCATTTGCTCAAAAAAATTAAACCGATGAAAAAAGATGCGCAAGGATAAGGCCAAAGGTGCTACCGATAGAATCCAAAAATACTTGATGTACTCTCGTAAAAAATGCCCCGTTTCCGCACTCGTTCTCCTAAGCGCAGTCATGGCTGGGTCTGATAAATCTATTGCTTTTTTGGGCGGATGTATGTAGTTTAAAATAATGAGGTAAAGGGTAATGGAAAGAACTAAAAACGAAATGGGATTTAAGACCCCTTTTCGTTTACCAGAAACATAATCTAGCGTTATTTTTTTCGGATGAACAATTAGAGATTTAATGTTAAAGAGTATACCTCTATCCATATTTATAACAGACGAGAACGTATCTTCTATGATCGAACTGAAGGTAATCTTCTTCGTTAGCCGTGGCTCGCCACAATTAGGGCAAAACTTATGCTGATGCTCTAGTCCACAAGTAATGCAATCCTTTGAAGTTTTATCTATTTCAGTCAACACTTGGTGTTTTAAACTTTAGCGAAAAGATAACAAGTTTGTGTTAATCTCAAGTAGATTAAACCATATTTATCTGCCGGAAATAAAAAAAGCAGATAAGTTCAACTCATCTGCTTTCCTTTACCACGTAGGCAATAACTTACTCTGCCGACTGCGCGGCATAAATGGCTGAATTGAAAGAGTATTTAGACATTTATGC
>CAJQLW010000084.1 GCA_905479325.1 uncultured Flavobacteriales bacterium | reverse complement strand
ACCTTGATGAATTCTGTTATAAATTTAATCGAAGATATTATGGTGAATCACTCTTTAACAGATTGTTATTTGCTTCAGTTAGTTATAAAAATGAATTTAGGTATAAGTACGGATAATCATTAAAATTTATTAGTTCGCAGTGAAGTTCCAGTACCTGTGGTTTACGACAATCAAAAATTAGAATTGGGTTTTCGGTTGGACTTGCTCGTTGAAAATAAAGTAATTATTGAGTTGAAGTCAGTAGAATGTTTGGCTGATGTGCATCATAAACAAGTGCTTACTTATTTAAAACTAACCAATCTAAAGTTAGCTATTCTCGTTAATTTTAACGTCGACAATATAGTAGATGGCATATTTAGAAAAGTAAATGATTTATAGATTAACCTCTGCGAGAATTAGCGAAGTCAGCGGGAGAAAAAATGATATGAAAACTAGCATTACATTGGCAAATACTTATAGGAATATTTAGAAAAATAAATGATTTACAGATTGATATCTGCGAGAATTAACGAAATCAGCGGGAGAAAAAATTGATTGTATGAAGAAACTAGCATTACATTGGCAAATTATTATCGGACTTGTTTTAGGCCTTATTTACGGTCTCATTGCAGCAAACTCAGGTTGGCAAGAATTTACCTCAGATTGGATAGCACCGTGGGGTAAAATTTTCATCAACATGTTGAAAATGATTGCGGTTCCTTTGGTTCTGATTTCTCTAATAAATGGTATCTCAGGTCTGAAAGATGTTTCTCAGCTTTCCTCAATGGGCGGAAAAACGATTGGAATTTATATTGCTACAACCGTAATGGCCATTACAATTGGCTTGGTAATGGTAAACATAATAAAGCCCGGCAACTCCTTTTCTGATGAGGTAAAGCAAGAACTTATGAGCCAAAATGCGGCTAAGGCCCAGTCGGCAGAAGAGCAAGCCACAGCTCAGAAAAACTCAGGACCGCTGCAGTTTTTAGTTGATATGGTTCCTTCGAATATTTTTCTTTCTGCGGGAGACAATCGTAATATGCTGCAGGTGATATTTTTTGCATTGATGTTTGGAATTGCACTGATTATTGCTCCAGATCAATCGAAGGTAGACCCCATTAAAAAGTTCTTTGATGGAGCCAATGAGGTCATTCTCAAAATGGTTGATATAATTATGTACTTTGCACCAATAGGTGTTTTTGCTTTGCTCGGAAACATTATGGTTGAACTAGCGGGTGACGATCCTGCTGCAGCAGTTGAAATTTTGAAAGGCTTAGGGGTGTACTCGCTAACCGTTATTTTAAGTCTCGCGGTTATGGTTTTTATTATGTATCCGCTCATATTGAAATTCTTAGCAGGGTATTCCTACAAACGGTTTTTCCAAGGAATTGCACCTGCACAATTGCTAGCTTTTTCTACCAGTTCTTCGGCGGCTACTTTACCGCTAACTATGGAACGCTGCGAAGAAAAGTTAGGCGTTTCGAATAAAGTTGCATCATTTGTTTTGCCCTTAGGAGCAACAATAAACATGGATGGAACAAGCTGTTATCAGGCTGTTGCCGCAGTTTTTATTGCTCAAGTTTATGGCATGGATTTGGGATTGTCGGAGCAGCTTACCATTGTTCTTACTGCAACGCTTGCATCAATAGGTTCCGCAGCTGTGCCCGGAGCCGGAATTATTATGCTTGCTATTGTGCTAGGAGCAGTTGGAATTCCGTTAGAAGGCATAAGTTTGATTTTTGCAGTTGACCGAATTTTGGACATGTGCAGAACGGTAGTAAATGTTACAGGAGACGCAACAGTAGCGACGATTGTGGCAAAAACAGAAAATGAATTAATTCCACATCCTGTGGAACGTTAATAGAGATCTTTCAACAAAATAATTGAAATAAAAAACACAATGAAAAAAGTATTTGGAGCTTTAGGAATTCTAATCTTATTAATAATTGGTGCATTACTGATTTTGCCGATTATCTTTAAAGATGATATCGTGAAATTAGTAAAAGAGGAAGCCAATAATTCGGTGAATGCAAAAATAGACTTTGGAGATTTCGACCTGAGTTTGATTAAAAGTTTCCCTGATTTTTATTTTTCCATTCACGATGTAAAAGTAGATGGTTTAGGCAATTTCGAAAATGTTCAGTTGGCCAACATTAAAGAGATAGATTTGGTGGTAGATCTAATGTCGGTAATTAGCGGAGAGTCAATTAACATTAAACGAATTGCAATCGTGAGTCCGGTAATAAATACCATTGTTTTAGCAGATGGTGCTGCAAATTATGACATTGCCAAAACCGATTTTACACAAGTTGAAGTAGTAGAAGATACAACAGCTTCGACTCCTTTTAAATTACAATTGCAGCAATTTGAAATTGTGGATGCCGTTATAAAATACAACGATGCAACATTTCCAATGGCGATGGAAATCAATGATTTTGATTTAAACTTAAAAGGAGATTTTACTGAAAACATAACCAACTTCGACATTAAAGGAGGCATGCAACAGTTTAGTTTAGATTACGATGGCATTCAATACATGAATCAGGCAAAAATTATACTTGACATGGTGTTGGAAATGAACATGGAGCAATCGAAGTATACCTTCATCCAAAATGAAATCAAGGTGAATGAATTGGCGTTGGGTTTTGATGGTTGGTTGGCTATGCCTGCTGAGGCCATGGACATGGATTTAACCTTTCAAGCAAAAGAAACTGATTTTAAACACTTGTTGTCCTTAATTCCGGCTGCATTTGCCAAAGACTTTGAAGGTGTTCAAACATCAGGAAAAATGGCCTTAAATGGATTTGCCAAAGGAGTTTATGTAAATGAGACTTATCCTACATTCGGATTAGATTTACAAGTAAACGATGCTCGTTTTCAATATCCTGACTTGCGGAAATCGGTTGAGGACATACAAATTACGGCAAGCGTTACTAACCCTGATGGCAATTTAGACCATACTGTTGTTGAAGTTCCAAAGTTTCACCTTAAAATGGCCGACAATCCGTTTGATTTGAATTTTACATTGAAAACACCCATGTCAGATCCATTCATTAAAGCAGGCATGAAGGGTAAAGTGATTTTAGACAACATTAAAGACGTTGTTCCATTGGAAAAAGGCGATGACTTGTCAGGAGAGTTTGTAGCCGATTTTAACATTGAAGGAAACCTTTCCACCATTGAAAATGAAGATTACGAAAACTTTAAAGCGGAGGGCTTGCTTCAAGCAAAAAACATACACTACAACTCAGATTCTTTGGATTACCCCGTAGATTTAATTGAAGCAGAAATGATGTTTTCGCCCAAATTTGTCGCCCTCAATAAAATGAGCGTGAAACTGGGTGAGTCTGACATGCAAGCGAATGGAAGACTCGAAAACTTTATAGGTTATGCTTTAAAAGATGATCAAGTGCTGAGGGGAGATTTAACGTTTACTTCCAGTTACATGAATTTAAATGAACTTGCTGGTATAGACGAAGAGGAAGTTGCAGCTGCTGAAGTAGATTCAAGTGTGATGGAAGTGGTTTTAGTACCTAAGAATATTGACTTCAAAATGGCTACAACAATAGGTAAAGTGCTTTACGAGCAACTGCTTGTAGAAAATATAAATGGCTCAATAAGTTTAAAAGACGAGAAGATTTCAATGAACCAAGCTTCAATGAATCTTTTAAAAGGTAGCATGGTGATGAATGGCTTTTATGAAACTGCAGATTCATTAGCTCCATCATTTGATTTTGACATGAATATTTTAAATTTTGACCTGAAAGAAACAATTAAAAACTTTAACACAGTGGAACAACTTGCGCCGCTTGCAAAATATGGAGATGGAGCTTATTCAACTGGCATGCAAGTTAGAGTAAGGTTGACTTCTACAATGGATCCTGTGTATGAATCAATTTCAGGAAAAGGGACAATTAATACGAAAAGTATTGCAATTGAGGGATATGAACCACTTACAAAAATTGCCGATTTATTAAAGTACGACAAATTAGCCCCTTTATTGATTAACGATGCAAACATAACCTATCAAATCATTGAGGGAAAGGTTTTTGTTGAGCCATTTACCAACAAAATTGGAAAAACCGAAATGACCATTTCGGGAAGTAACTCGTTCGATCAAACCATCGATTATGTTTTCGCCTTTGCAATTCCTAGAGAAGAGTTTGGTGGCCAAGCGAATCAGGCCATTGATGGATTACTCTCAAAAGCGGCTGCAAATGGCGTAGATTTAAGCGGAGCAGTTGACGTTGTAAATGTAGATGTTACGTTGGTAGGTCCTGCTACAAACCCTAAAATTGGTACAAACTTTAAAAAGAACGCAAGTGGAACAAAAGATGCTTTAAAAGCAAAAGCCCAGGCGGAAATTGATGCGGCCAAACAAAAAGCGAAGGAAGAATTAGAGAAGAAAAAGCAGGAGCTAGAAAATCAAGCAAAAGAGGAATTAGAAAAGCAAAAACAAAAGGCACAAGAGGAGTTAGAAAAGCAAAAACAAAAGGCACAAGAGGAGTTAGAAAAGCAAAAACAAAAGGCACAAGAGGAGTTAGAAAAGCAAAAAGAGGCTGCCAAGAAAAAATTACAAGATGAGGCAAAGAAAAAACTAAAAGGACTGCTTGGAAAGTAAGCTTTTGACTTTCTTTGTGGATTGATTGAAATTTGGATGAATAGAGGAATTAATTTGGTACAGATGAAAAGTGTAAGTACACTATTAGTGATGATACTTACTTTTTCAAGTGCTTTCGCACAAGAAGATTGGGGATGCCCTAAACCGAACAAAAAAGCACAAAAGATTTATGATAAGGCACAGCAAATCAACTTTAAAGGCGACGAAGGTTACAGGAGTTTAATTGAAGCTGTAAAACTTCAAGAAGATTATGCAGAAGCCCTTTCTGTTTTAGCTTACATTAATAGCACGAGAGACCAATCTAACCCTAGAATACAGAATAGGACAAAAGATTACTACGAGAAAACAAGAAGTGCTTGCCCCGCTTACCGAAACTATGAAGCAAGTTTTTGGTTAGCCAAGTTTTATTACGATAAGAGAGATTACGACCGGTCGTATATTTTTGTGAAGGAATATTTAGATAACACAAAATCGAAAAAGGGCAAAGAGCTTGAAGAGGCGGAGAGTATTAAAGTAAGAATTGAGCAATACATTGAACTTTTTAAACATACAGTCCCTTTTAACCCTATAAAAGTTCCTGGTGTTTCAACAAGGGAAGATGAGTACTTACCCATGCTTTCTCCGGATAACCAATTCTTGTTTTTTACTCGAAAAACGACGGTTGATTCCAAAAGTGTTTTTGGCGAACAAGAAAAAGAGTTATTCTTTCAAAGCAGAAAACGCTACGATGGAACATATTCTACTGGTATTCCGATGGAAACTCCATTTAATGAAGGAACTTCTTATCAGGGAGGGTCAAGTATATCTGTTGATAATAAGTTACTTTTCATCACCATTGTAAGTCCAAGCTACACCCGAGATGGACGCTCCTTTTCAAATGGGGATATTTACTATTCAGATTTTTATGATGGGAGATGGAGTGCTTTGAAAAGCATAGGAGATCATATAAATGGAAAATTTACTTGGGAGGGCCAACCTTCAATTTCAGCCGATAATCAAACACTGTACTTTGCGAGTGCAAGAGAAACAAGTGATACTCATTTTGGTGGAATGGATTTGTACAAAGTTGAACGTTTACCAAATGGGAATTGGGGAAACCCAATCAACTTGGGGCCAAAAATTAACACACCCGGCAACGAAAAGTCACCCTTTATGCACTCTGATAGCTACACGCTTTATTTCTCTTCTGATGGTCATCCGGGAGTAGGAGGGCAAGATATCTTTTTTGCTCACGTAGATAAGTTTAAACAATTTACCACTCCTGTAAACATTGGTGTACCAATCAATACAGAAGAGGATGAAGTTGGGTTTATGGTGAGTACAGACGGGAAATACGGCTACTTTTCGTCTAACTCACTTGGAGAAGGATTAGATATTTACAATTTTGAATTGCCTGAATATGCAAGACCCGATGAGGTTGCATTTATTAAGGGGGCGGTGACTTCTAAAGACCCTGATGCTGCAAAAGGCATGAAGATTGAATTAAAGAATACGGCTACCAATGAAGTTACAAAAGGGGTGGTAGATGAAAAAACTGGAGAGTACGTTGCTGTAATTCGTGCAAAAGAAAAGGAAGATGTGATGATGATGGCCAAAAAGAACGGTTACGCCTTTACCTCTCAATACGTAAATTCAAATAAAGATGTTATAGGTCGTCCAAAAAGAATAGAGACGGTTGAGTTTAAACCAATAGAATCAGGGCAAACCTACCAAATTAACAACATCAACTTTGCTACAGACTCATATGAGTTAAACAAGCAAGTGGTGAATATTTTGAATGAATTTATCGTGTTTTTAGAAGATAACCCAACCGTAAAAGTGGCCATTCATGGACACACAGATAACGTGGGAGACCCTACAGAGAACATAGAACTATCTACAAATCGAGCAAAAGCGGTATTTAATTATCTAATTATTCAGGATATCGACCCAACCAGATTAAAGTTTCAAGGTTTTGGTTCAACTAATCCTATCGCTTCAAACGCAACGTCAGAAGGACGAGCAAAAAATAGAAGAACAGAATTTGTGATACTTTCCAAGTAAACTCATTACATTTGTACCAAATTAATTGAACTAAAAAAAATGAAAAAGAATTTATTATTTCTTGCGGTAGGCGCGATATTTTTTGCAACAGCATGTGATACAAAAAAAGCAGAACAAACTGAAACAACAGTCGAAGAAACAACCGAAGCTAGCGAAGAGGCTATGGAAGAGGCTGCAGAAGAGGCAAATTTATTTGCTGATAATCCAGAAGGATTTTACGGTAAAATAATTGATGAAGCAGGAGCGAAGTATATCGACGAATTTGCAAGTGAAATGAAAGGAAAAGATTCGTTGAAGGTAAAAATTAGAGCAGTAGCAGCAGATGTTTGTCAAAACAAAGGCTGTTGGATGAAAGTTGAAAATGCCGATGGAAGCATGATGAGAATCAAGTTTAAGGATTATGGCTTTTTTGTGCCAATGGACATTACTGGAAAGAGTGTAATATTCGAAGGCGTAGCTTTTAAAGACACAACATCTGTTGAAGATTTGAAACATTATGCCATGGATGGTGGAAAGTCTGAAGCAGAAATTGCTGCTATTACTGAGCCAGAAATTAATACATCTTTTCTTGCAGAAGGAGTAATTGTATTAGACTAAGATTCGATACAACCATAAGTAAGCCTCTATTCAGAAATGAGTAGAGGTTTTTTTTTGAATTAATGCAGAGCCTTACCTTCCTCAACAATAAATCCCTTACTTTAGCGTAATCCAGGATATTTCTTTTGTATGTTAAAAAAAATCGGATTTCTCTTATCAATCATTTCAGGTGTTTTATCGCATGCTCAAACAGGTGGGAATAACACATACGAATTTTTAAACCTTTCTTCATCCGCCAGAGTTGCTGCCTTGGGTGGGCATCAAATAGCGTTGAAAGATAACGATCCGTTCTTAGCATTCGACAATCCAAGTTTGTTGAATAAAGAAATGGACAATAAGTTGGCTTTGAATTATGTTAACTATATTTCTGACATCGGTTCAGGGTTTGCCTCTTACACAAAATCGTTTGAAAATGTTGGAACTTTTTCAGGAGCAATTAAATTTATTGATTACGGTCAATTTACTGAAACGGATAATGCCGGCAATGAAATTGGCGATTTCTCAGCAGGGGAATATGCTTTTGTAATTGGTTATGCTCGTGAATTAGATACAAACTTTTCAGTAGGAGGAAACATTAAGGCTATCTATTCTAATTTTTACGATTACAATTCGGTTGGAGCTGCTGTTGACATTAGCGCTACTTATTTAAGCTTAGACAGAAATTTCACAATGGCCTTAGTTGCAAAAAACATTGGCAGGCAGATTACTTCTTTTAATGAGGAAGATGAATCTTTGCCTTTCGAAATACAATATGGGTTGACAAAGCGATTTAAGAATGTGCCAATTCGTTTAGGCCTAGTGCTACACAATTTACAGCAATGGGATTTAAGTTATGATAATCCTAATGATGATCAGGAGTCCAGTATTTTGAATGACCCAACTCAAGAAGAAAATGATAATAAATTTCTTGACAATTTAGGTAGACACGTCATTTTAAATACAGAGTTTTTAGTGAGTGAAAATTTTAATATTCGATTTGGCTACAATTACTTAAGAAGAGCAGAGTTAAAAATTGATGAAGAACTCGGGTCGGTTGGGTTTAGTTGGGGACTTGGTTTTCGAATCAATAAGTTTCATTTAAGTTATGGAAGGTCTGCTTTTCATCAAGCTGCTGCAACAAATACATTTTCGGTTTCTACCCGACTTTCCGATTTTATCAACTAATTTTAGGGCATGAACAAGCCTATTACAATTGCCATTGACGGCTACTCTTCATGCGGTAAAAGCACTCTTGCAAAAGCCCTAGCAAATCGTCTCAACTTTGCTTTCGTAGATACTGGAGCCATGTACAGGGCAGTCTGCTTGTATTTTTTAAGAAGTAAGTTGGATTGGAAAAAGCTTTCAACATCTGAAATTGAGGCAGTACTTGATAAAATTGCGATAACTTTTGAGTACAATTCCTTAAAAAATAGTTCAGATACCTTTTTAAATGGGGAGAATGTAGAAGAGGAAATTCGGGGCAAAGAAGTTTCTCAATCAGTTAGTGAGTTAAGTCAGTTAAAAGCAATCAGAAGTAGAATGGTTGGTTTGCAGCAAAAGGTGGAGAATAGATCAGGTTTAATTATGGATGGGAGAGATATCGGTACAAAGGTTTTTCCAAATGCCGAGTTAAAACTGTTTATGACAGCAGATCCTGCTATAAGAGTTCAAAGAAGATTCAATGAGCTAAAGCGTTCCGGAAAACAAGTAAGTCTGGAAGAGGTATCAGAAAACTTAAAGTCAAGAGATTATAACGATACGCATAGAGAAGAGAATCCTTTGCGAAAGGCTGTAGATTCCATTGAACTAGATAACTCTTTTCTTAATCAAGAGGAGCAGCTACATCTTGTTTTAAGAATCCTGACGGAAGAGGGACTTATTTAATCCCCATTTCCAGTAATACTTCTTCTTTTGCTTTATGGCCTTTGTAAAATGAAAGCAGTTTATCCATTACCCCGTCAACTACGGCATCTGGACAAGATGCTCCGGAGGTCAATATAATTCTTGTCACATCTTTTTGAGGTAAAAATCCTTTAGTCGTCAGCATTTGTTTATTGTGAAAGTTGAAATGTCTGATTTTAGTATTAGTTAAAATCTCTTCGTCAGACGAGATAAAATACGTAGGAAGTTTTGCTTCGCACAATTCAACTAGGTGGGAAGTATTTGAACTGTTAAACCCTCCCACAACAATCGCTAAATCGGCTTCTTCTTTTAATAAACCAAAAGTTGCTTGCTGATTATCATTTGTTGCATAACACAATGTATCTCTCGTATCAGCAAAATGCTCTTCAATATCTTTCGGGCCGTGTAAATCAATCATTAATGCTTTAAAGTAATCGGCTATCGCTTGTGTGTCAGAGGCTAACATGGTGGTTTGATTTACTACACCTACCTTTGAGAGGTGTTTTGCAGGGTTAAATCCTTTAGAGAAATTACCTTTAAAATAGGTTTGAAACTCTTTGTCTGTCATTTTTCCCGACATATATTTCCCAAGGCTCTGAGCTTCTTCCATGTCCTTTACCACTATTGAATGCGAAAATTCTGAGCTATGAGAAAATGTTGCTCTCGTTTCTTCGTGTTTGCGCTTGCCGTGTATTATAATGGTATAATTGTCCTGCCCTAGTTTCTCAGACTGCTTCCATACTTTAGTTACAAAAGGGCATGTAGTGTTGTACTTTTGAATTTCAATTCCAATTGTAGTTAGTCGTTCTTCAATTTCAAGGGTTGTACCAAATGCAGGAATAATAACAATGTCGTCAGCTTTTAGCTCGCTCCATTCAACAAACTGGTTTCCTTGTGTATCCATGATAAACTGTATGCCCATTGCCCGTAAATCAGCATTTACCGATGGGTTGTGAATCATTTGGCTTAAAAGGTAAATTGTCTTTCCGGGGTTTTCCTCTACTGCTTTATAAGCTATTTCAATGGCGTTCTCTACACCATAGCAAAACCCAAAATGCCTTGCAATTAAAAATTGTACAGGACCGAAGTCCAATAACGTTGGTGTAAAATCCTTTTTTCTTGGGTCATTTCCTTTTCTACTATTCTTAATAACAGAAATAAATGAACTGCGATAAGTCGTTGGAATATTAAATTGTTTCATAGCATTATTGTAGCATCAAAATTAACAAATGGTTGCGTAAGGTGAACGCAACTCTATGTAGATATGTTTTATTCATTTTTAAGTTATTTTCGAATAATTTTTTTTGTATTTTTGCGCACTCTTTTTGAGAAGCCTGAACATCGATATTTCGGGCATTTTAATAACAACTTTCGTTTTCATATCGATTAAAAAAACGAAATACAAAAACTACGATTCATGGACGAATCTAACAAAGACGCCGCTAATAAGGCAGAAGAAACAAAAAATGCTGCACCAGAAGCAACTCCAAAAGCTGAAGTGAAAGCAGAAAAGCCAGAAACCTCAAAAGAGGAAACTACCGAACCTAAAAAAGCAACCAAAACAAGAGCAAGAAAAACTGCTCCTAAGGCGGAAGCTAAAAACGAAGAGTTGGCAGTAGAGGATTCTACCTCTGAAGCTCCTGTAGTAGAGGCTCCAAAAACAAAGGAAGAAAGATTGAAAGAGTTGGAAGACTTTAGAAATGATTTCGACTGGGATGCAATTGGTAAGTACGATGACAAGTATTCTGATGAAGATCAGAAACAAATGGAGGACATGTACGACGAAACAATTAATTCAATCAATGAACAAGATGTTATTGATGGAGAAGTTGTAAGTATAACTCCAAGAGAAGTTGTTGTAAACATAGGTTACAAATCAGATGGAGTTATTACAAAATCTGAATTAAGATATAAAGATGACCTAAAAATAGGTGATCAAGTTGAAGTATTTATTGAGAGCCAAGAAGATAAGAATGGTCAATTGGTTCTTTCTCACAGAAAGGCAAGAGCATTAAGAGCTTGGGAAAGAGTGAATGATGCGTTGACTACTCAAGAAATCATTAAAGGACACGTTAAGTGCAGAACAAAAGGTGGTTTAATTGTAGACGTATTCGGAATAGAGGCATTCTTACCTGGATCTCAAATTGATGTTAAGCCAATTAGAGATTATGACATTTATGTAGACAAAACAATGGAATTCAAAGTTGTTAAAATCAACAAAGAATTCAAAAACGTTGTAGTTTCTCATAAAGCATTAATTGAAGCTGAGCTAGAAGTTCAAAAACGTGAAATCATTTCTCAATTAGAGAAAGGTCAAGTTCTTGAAGGTACAGTTAAAAATGTTACATCTTACGGTGTATTCATTGACCTTGGTGGAGTAGATGGTTTAGTGCATATTACAGATCTTTCTTGGGGTAGAGTAAATCACCCAGAAGAAGTAGTGACTTTGGATGAGAAGGTGAAAGTTGTAATTCTAGACTTTGATGATGATAAGAAGAGAATTGCTTTAGGAATGAAGCAACTTGAAGGTCATCCATGGGATAAATTAGACGACAAATTACAAGTTGGAGACAAGGTAAAAGGTAAGGTTGTAGTTGTTGCTGATTATGGTGCGTTTGTTGAAATTCAGCCTGGTGTTGAAGGTTTAATTCACGTTTCTGAAATTTCTTGGTCTAACCAACTTCAGCCAGCGCAAGCTTTCTTTAAGGTAAATGATGAAGTTGAAGCTGAGATTCTAACACTAGATAGAGAAGAAAGAAAAATGTCTCTTGGTGTGAAGCAATTAACAGAAGATCCATGGGAAGGTATCGAGGCTAGGTTCCCAATAGAGTCTAAGCAAAAAGGTAAAGTAACCAATATTTCTGATTTCGGTGTATTCGTTGAGTTAGCTGATGGAGTAGATGGTTTAGTTCACATTTCAGACCTTTCTTGGCAAAAGAAAATCAATCATCCAAAAGAAGTAGTTTCTGTTGGAGAAGAAATGGAAGTAATCATTTTGGAGATTGATAAGGATAACAGAAGATTGAGTTTAGGTTACAAGCAATTGGAGGAGAATCCATGGGAAACTTTTGAAACTATATTTGAAATTGGTTCTGTTCACAAAGGAACGATCTCTGAAATCAATGCTAAGGGTGCAACCATCATCTTGCCATATGGCGTTGAGGCATTCGCAACTAAGCGTAATTTGATGAAAGAAAATGATGTTGCTGCTGTGAAAGATGAAGAGTTAGACTTCAAAATTATGGAGTTCAATAAGAACGCTAAGAAAATTGCAGTTTCTCACACTCAAATCCACAAAGATGAAGAGTACGAAGAGAAGACTGCGAAAAGAGCAGCTGCAAGAGCTGATCACGCGGCAACCTCTAAAGCAATCAAGAGCATGAACTCTAAACAAGAGAAAACTACTCTTGGAGACTTAGATGCATTAGCAGCTTTAAAGAATGAGCTAGAAGCAGGAGAAGAAAAGAAGAAGAAGTAATTCTTCGTTCTTTAATGTAAAAGGAAAGGCCTCGATATTCGAGGCCTTTTTTTGTGATGGATATTGGTAAGGACTTAGACGTATTAAGCTGAATTACGATGTGAGAGTCAATTAGGGGGGGTAGTTTGTTAATAGTCTCCATTCAGTAAGTTGTAGTTGCCTGATTTTTTTGGCTTTATTTTTAACTGTATGTTTTCTGAAAAAAAATTAAAAAAAGATAGGTTATAATTGTTTTTGTAATAATAATCTTTGGTACCTTTGTCGTCCCGAAAAAAGTAGGGTTGGTAGAGGATGAAAAGGTGGTAAAGGGTGATTAAAAAAAGATTTATTTTTTCTTCAAAAAAACTTTCCACAATGATTTTTATTCGTAAGTTTGCCGC
>CAJQLW010000083.1 GCA_905479325.1 uncultured Flavobacteriales bacterium | reverse complement strand
TGCAAAATAAACGTGTAACATCACAAAATAAATAATAAATCAATTCAACAAAAAATCCAACAAACACTGCGTCTAGTTGGATTTAATACAGGTTTTATATTTATTTGTTTTGCGGTAGTTACTTTCCGATACAAAACTGGCTAAAAATAGTACCCAAGATATCTCTGTCAATTTCTATGGTACCGGTAATCTCACCCAAGTAATGCAATGCTTGGCGAATGTCCATCGCTAAAAAGTCGCCTGTTATGTTGGTGTCCAACCCGTTGCTAACTCGTTCCAATGCTTCTCCGGCACTTTTTAACGCTTCATAATGGCGCAGGTTACTCACTACAACATCACTTCCGTTTTTAAGGGTAGTTTTGGCAATGGTTTCCAAGGTATTCGTCAACTCTTCCAATCGCAGTTTTTTAAGCGCACTCAAATAAATCGGCTCAATTTCTTTTGGGAACTTTGAACTAAACTCCTCAGGAACGTGATCTGCGTCAAAATCCGCTTTATCAGCTTTGTTGGCCAAAACAATTAACTGCTTTTCTCCTCCTTCTATTTTTGCTTGAATGTCTTTTATAACTTGGTGAATCTCCTCTTTTGTATCAGAAACAACGTCTACTAAATACAGCACTACATTGGCTTTCTCTACCATCTGAAACGTTCGCTGAATACCAATATTCTCCACCACGTCTTGTGTTTCTCTAATTCCTGCCGTATCAATGAAACGAAATGCTACTCCACCAATTTTTACCTCATCTTCAATGCTATCTCGTGTAGTACCAGCGATGTCAGAAACAATGGCCTTTTCTTCATTCAGCAAGGCATTTAATAGGGTAGATTTTCCAACGTTCGGCTGACCTACAATCGCAACAGGAATTCCATTTTTCATCACATTTCCAGTTGAAAATGAACCCAACAGTCCACCAATCATTTCGCGCAAATTATTTACCAACTCTTTTAAATCTGATCGGTTGGCAAACTCTACATCTTCTTCAGCAAAATCTAATTCCAACTCAATTAAGGCAGTAAATTGAATTAATTCATGGCGTAAGTCAGCTATTTTTTTAGAAAACCCTCCTCGCATTTGATTCAACGCCAAGCCATGAGCGGCTTTACTTTCAGCAGCAATTAAGTCTCCTACTGCCTCGGCTTGTGCCAAATCCATTTTACCATTCATAAATGCACGCATAGTGAACTCACCTGGTTTCGCCAAACTAGCGCCTTTCTGCAGCAGCAGCTCCAATACTTTACCCAAAATATACGACGATCCATGGCAGGATATTTCAATCGTGTCTTCTCCGGTATAGGAGTTTGGTCCCTTGAACAAGCTCACCAATACCTCATCTATTACTTCTTCCTCATTTACAATCTTTCCAAAATGCAGCGTCTGGCCTTTCTGAAGCTCCAAGTTTTTTCCTTCAAAAATTGAATTCGCAATTGAAATTGCCTTTTCACCTGAAAGTCGGATCACACCAATCGCACCTGAACCTGCGGGGGTTGATAAGGCACAAATAGTATTGTTCGAATTTATCATTATGCAAAATTAAGACTTCCTATATTGCTATTGATATAAAGTTTACCTCATACGGCTCAGCTATTTGTAGGCTGCCTAAACAAAACAAATCTTCTTAGATTTACAATCTGATTCTTAATTGCTTAAGTTTTAAGTCCATATAATATGTACTTTTACAATAAGTTTAACAATAAAAACAATACATGAAAACATTAAATTACGCTTTAATCGTCTTACTATTTCTCGGCTTATCTTCTTGCAAAGATGACGATGGAGGTGGAACAACTCCTGTAACTCCTGCAGTTAATTTAGGTTTTATAAGTTTTAATAAAGACGCAACAGTGGTAACATATAGCCCGGCGAGCGTGCAATCAAGGTCTTCAGGTAGTGAAACAGTTTATAACATTAGTTCAGCTAGTCAAGACTTAACAACAGGATTTTCTATTCTTTTTGACGACTCTCAGTATCAAGTAGGAACACAAGATTTGGGCGATGTGTTTTCAGGAAAAGCTTATGCAACTTACACCGAAGGTGATTTTTTTAATCAAAAAACTTACAATTCAGTTTCAGGTACGGTTACTATTTCCGAGATAAATACCCAGACCAATCTTGTAAAAGGTTCTTTTCAATTTATCGGTGAAGAATTTTCTCAGGGCGACTCGATTAATTTTACAAATGGAACTTTTGAGGTTCTTATTCTTTAAAACGTAAGTCAGCCATTATCGAGTAATACGCAAAGAAAATCTGCTTGAATCACTTAGCCCACCTTTTTCTATCCCAACGAAACACGGATTTGATGGTGGGCAACTTTATAGCCGACCACATCAAAAGCACCAAGCTTTCTGTTTTTTCAACAGGCGTACAGCAAGGAATTCTAATGCATCGGGCAATTGATCATTTTACAGATACGCATGCATTAGTGCGCAAAAGCAAAGAGCGCCTTTTTCCGAAATACTCTCACTATGCTGCCGTTTTGGTAGATATGTTTTACGATCATATTTTAGCTAAAAATTGGGAAACGTATTCTCCTTTGCCGCTTGAAAAATTTGCCCAATCAGCCTATATGGTTTTAAAAACCAAAGCTGAAGAAATGCCAAACCGCTCCGTAATGATACTCGATTATATGAGTCGGCAAGATTGGTTAACAAGTTATGGAAGCATTGATGGCATGTCGAAAGCACTTGCAGGAATTGCAAGACGCGCTAAATTCAATTCTAAAATGGAAGAAGCAGCTGTAGATTTACAGCGAGACGAAAGGCTATACGAAGAAGAATTTACCCCCTTTTTTAAAGAACTATTTGAGTTCTCGGCCAATTGGCAACCTTCATGAAATAGCTATTTTTACAGCATGATTACAACCATTCCGCTTGCCGAAAGAATGCGTCCAAAAACTTTAGACCAATATGTTGGCCAGCAACATTTAGTGGGTAAAGGTTCCATATTAAGAGAGCTGATTGAGAAAGGAATGGTGCCTTCTATGATTTTGTGGGGAAGCCCAGGAATTGGCAAAACGACATTAGCCAACATTATTTCCAACGCCACCGAACGACCTTTTTTCCCCCTCAGTGCCATTAACGCTGGAGTAAAAGATGTTAGAGAAATCATTCAAAAAGCAAAAAGCCAGCAGTTTTTCGCAGCAAAAAATCCAATTTTATTCATCGATGAAATTCATCGTTTCAGTAAATCTCAGCAAGATTCGTTGTTAGGCGCTGTTGAAAGCGGCACCATTACGCTAATTGGAGCAACTACAGAAAACCCCTCTTTTGAAGTAATTTCTGCCCTTTTAAGCAGGTGCCAAGTATATACTTTGGAGCCATTAAACAGAGACGAGTTAATTGGTTTAGTGAACCATGCATTAAAAAACGATGAATACCTCAACAAGAAAAAAGTTACCATAAAAGAGGAACATGCACTACTTCAATTATCAGGAGGAGATGCAAGAAAGTTGCTAAATCTTTTAGAGTTGGTAGTAAACAACCAGCATGGAGACCAAGTCGAAATTTCTGATGAGAATGTAAAAAGAATAGCACAGCAGAACATTATTAAGTACGATAAGGATGGGGAGATGCATTATGATGTGATTTCAGCATTCATTAAATCAATCCGCGGAAGCGACCCAAACGCAGGTGTGTACTGGTTAGCTAGAATGATAGAAGGTGGGGAAGACCCAAAGTTTATCGCAAGAAGATTATTAATTCTAGCCTCAGAAGATATTGGAAATGCCAACCCAACAGCCATTGTCATGGCAAATAACTGCTTTCAGGCTGTAAATGTTATTGGTTGGCCGGAATCGAGAATTATTTTATCGCAATGTGTTACTTATTTGGCTTCATCGCCGAAAAGTAATGCAGCTTATATGGCTATAAATCTTGCTCAGGCAGAAGTAAAAGCCAGTGGAAACCTCGGAGTGCCTCTTCCACTTAGAAATGCCCCAACCAAATTGATGAAGGAGATTGGTTATGGCAAGGAATATAAATACGCTCATGATCATCCACATAACTTTGTGCATCAAGAGTATTTACCCCAAGAAATTAGCGGTAAAAAATTCTACGAGCCCATGAATAATGCTAGAGAAAATGAATTGCGAAAACGTTTGAAGGTACTGTGGCAAGAGAAGTATGGATATTAATTGCTAATTGACACCAGAATAAATAACATTAGAAATGATCTGATTAGTAGTTGTTAACGAATAAGCAAATAATAATATCTATTTTTACGACATCTAACTATCACACTATGAAGGCAACCCTACTTATTTTCACCATACTTTTCATTTCTTTAAATGTTCAAAGTCAAAACAAAGTATTAGAACTTGACGGCGTAAACGACTATGTTAATTTGGGCAACACTGCAGGTAATAATTTAAGAACCATTGAATTTTGGTTTAAACCTGCAACAAATATTTCTTCTTCATTGACTTCATACAAAACAATGATTGGCAGAAACACAGGACCGCTGGGAGCAGGTGATCACTTTGAATTTGGCATCTTTTTTAGCAATTTATTCGGTAATAGAGGTAAAATTGCATTTTCCATCAACGATAACCGGAGTAATAATTACACGATTTATTCTAACTCAAACCAATGGAATTCTAATCAGTGGTATCATCTAGCTGCAGTAATGGACCCAAACTCTGGCACTAAACTTTTTATAGATGGGGTATTACAAAATCAAACTTCAACCTATACTGGCTCAACAGATACGTCAAGATTTTACACTGCCATTGGAAGATACGGCGACTTTTCAAGATATTTTGACGGTAAAATTGACAATGTAAAATTTCATTCTACCGCAGTTTACACTGCGAACTTCACTCCTTCTTGTAACAGTGCTATTGGAGACTTTGGCACTTGGAATTTTGATGGAAACACTGCAGCTATTGCAACTGATGCAAGCCCGAGTAATAACGATGGAGCAATGATCAATGGAGCTACCAAAATGATTGAAACTGTATGCCCCGTAACGGTAGGAATTGAGGATAAAAAATTAACAAACAATAGTATAGAAAGCATCTATCCTAACCCTGTTCAGAATATTCTGAATATTTCCATACCAACAATTCAAAACGCTCTACCATATCAATTGATGAATATGCTCGGACAACCTGTGCAAGAAGGCAGGTTAAACAAGCAATTATCTTCTATCAATTTGGGAGATTTGGATAACGGAATTTATTTCCTCCGAGTTTGGAAACAGGGAGAAATTGAAGGAGTATATAAGATTATTAAGAAATAAGAAGCTTAGCGAACCTCCATTTTAAATTTCACAGCCGCCTTTTCTTTACTTTGAGCGATAATATTGTACCTACCTCTCTGTAAAGCGAAATGAGCAGTTTGCAACGAGTCTGTTATTTCCATCAAGTCAACAGTCACCCATTTTTTATTGTCATTTACCAGCCAAGTTCGTTTACAAAAAAACCTTGGAGGGCTATACAATAATTAGAGACCTAACCCTCTGAGGTTTAACGTATCGTTCTAAAATTCCTGATTAAAAAATCAGTGATGAGTAATCTATTTTCAAGATTAAAAATTCACAATTGCTTGATTCCAAATTAACTTAGTGTTGCCAACCCTGAGCTTTCAATTCAATCAAAGCTTCCGTTCCACTAGCTACCATATTATTACCCGAACCTTGATCGGTTATGTGACCAATAATGGTTAACAATGGTTCCCTTTTTATTTTTTCAAAATGCTCAATTGGAACGGTGAATAACAACTCGTAATCTTCGCCCCCATTCAAGGCAGCCATTACTGGATTTAAGTTCAGTTCTTCACAGGTATTTATGGTTTGTGCGTCAAGCGGAATTTTATTCTCATAAATCTGAACACCAACCTCTGAAGCCTTTGCCAAGTGAATTAATTCAGACGAAAGTCCATCTGAAATATCAATCATAGCCGTTGGAACAATCCCCTCTTTAGCAAAGTACTCAATCAAATCTTTTCTAGCTTCTGGCTTTAATTGACGCTCCAAGATATAATCCTTTCCCGAAAAATCAGGTTGAATGGTCGAGTGCTCTTTAAAAACTTCTTTTTCTCGTTCTAAAATTTGAAGTCCTGCAAAAGCAGCACCTAAATCACCTGAAACACAAATTAAATCAGTTTCCTTCGCTCCGCTTCGCTTTACCGCCTTTGCTTCGTCTAACTCTCCAATTGCAGTAATCGAAATCACCGTTCCCGATAAGGAAGATGTTGTGTCTCCTCCTACCAAGTCAACACCATACATTTCGCAGGCTAAGTTGATCCCTTCGTAAATGTCTTCTAACGCTTCAACCGACATGCGGTTTGACACGGCAATGGAAACAGTAATTTGCGTTGGCGTTGCATTCATCGAATAAATGTCAGACAAATTAACAACAACCGCCTTATAGCCTAAATGCTTTAAAGGCACGTACAACAAATCAAAATGAACACCTTCCACTAACAGATCTGTACTTACTACTGTTAGTGCTTTTTCATTTTTTATCAACGCTGCATCATCGCCAACACCAAGTATTGTCGATGAATTTTTTAACTCAATTTTTTGAGTCAATCGATCAATTAATCCAAATTCACCTATTTCATTTAAAGGTGTTGGTTCGTTTCCATTTTCGCTCATGCTGCAAAAGTAAAACTTATAAGTGCAGTTGACTTTATCGTTTACTAAAAATCTGCTCTTAATTATTTTCTTAACACAAAACAATACCCTAAAGAGGGTGTTTTTTTAATAAGATTTATCCTTATTTAGAGTTAATCTAAATAAAGATAAGTAATTTTGTCAACGCAAATACAATCAACTATGATTAAAGTAAACGACAGAGCAAAAGAAAGGATAATGAGCCTCTTAAGCGAGGAAGGCAAAGCAAAAGATAGCTTTGTACGAGTTGGCGTTCAAGGCGGAGGTTGTTCAGGATTAATGTACAACCTAGATTTTGACTCTGAATTAAAAGAAGAAGATAAAGTAATAGAAGACAACGATATAAAAATTGTTGTAGATAAAAAGAGTGTTTTATATTTAGTGGGAACGGAACTCGACTTTACCGGAGGTTTAAACGGAAAAGGATTCAGTTTTAACAACCCAAATGCTTCAAGAACTTGTGGCTGTGGTGAAAGTTTCTCCATCTAAAAATAGATAGATATGCAAAGCGAAGAAGAATTATTAGAAGAGATCACCAACAGTGAGTACAAGTACGGTTTTTATACCAATATTGAATCAGACAAGGCACCAAAAGGGCTAAACGAAGATATTATTCGTTTTATTTCTGCAAAGAAAAATGAGCCAGAGTGGATGTTGGATTATCGTTTGAAGGCGTTCAGAGTTTGGGAAAAAATGGAAGAGCCAGAATGGGCACATTTAAATTATCCAAAACCTGATTTTCAATACTTGCACTACTACTCTGCTCCTAAGAAAAAACCTGAATTAGAAAGTTTAGACGAAGTTGATCCTGAGTTGCTAGAGACCTTTAATAAGTTGGGAATTTCTATAGAAGAGCAAGAAAGGTTGACAGGAGTTGCTGTAGATGTAGTTATAGACTCGGTATCGGTTGCGACATCGTTTAAAAAGAAATTAGGCGAGCTAGGAATTATTTTTTGCTCGTTTAGTGAAGCTGTTCACGAACACCCTGAATTGGTTCAGAAGTACTTGGGTACCGTTGTGCCAACATCTGACAACTTTTATGCAGCTTTAAACTCTGCAGTATTTACAGACGGTTCTTTCTGCTACATTCCGAAAGGAACAAAATGCCCGATGGAACTTTCAACCTACTTCAGAATTAATGAAGCAAACACTGGTCAGTTTGAAAGAACGCTTGTAGTTGCAGATGAAGGTAGTTATGTCAGTTACCTTGAAGGTTGCACTGCACCTATGAGGGACGAGAATCAATTACACGCTGCTGTTGTTGAATTGGTTGCATTAGATAATGCTGAGATAAAATACTCAACTATCCAAAACTGGTATCCGGGAAGTAAGGAAGGTAAAGGAGGGATTTACAACTTTGTTACCAAGCGTGGGTTGTGTTTAGAGAATTCTAAAATTTCATGGACACAGGTAGAAACGGGATCTGCCGTTACTTGGAAGTATCCCGGCTGTATTTTAAAAGGAAATAACTCCATTGGAGAATTTTATTCTGTTGCAGTAACTTCTAATCACCAACAAGCGGATACAGGTTCAAAAATGATTCACTTGGGTAAAAACACCAAGAGTACCATTATTTCGAAAGGTATTTCAGCTGGTCAAGCTCAAAACTCATACAGAGGTTTGGTAAAGATTAATAAAGGTGCCACAAACGCAAGAAACTTTACGCAGTGTGACTCTTTGCTGATGGGTAACAATTGTGGAGCACACACTTTTCCATACATTGAAGTTGGCAACCAAAGTTCAAAAGTAGAACACGAGGCAACTACCTCGAAAATTGGAGAAGATCAGATTTTCTACTGCAAGCAAAGAGGTATGGATGAAACCACAGCTATTAACTTAAT
>CAJQLW010000082.1 GCA_905479325.1 uncultured Flavobacteriales bacterium | reverse complement strand
CCGTCTTTAGGTACTCTCTTAATTCAAAACCATATTTTGCAGGTAGTTGAGAAAACCCTTTTAAAAAAAAGCACAGCATGATAAGCAGTAAAAAACTATTCTTCAAGATTCTCATAATTGGGTATATCGTTTAAAAACGAAAAGTTTTTATTTATAAAATCAATTTTAGCGCAAAAATGTTGCATCCCATTTGTAATTAACAAATAAGGAAGTTTAAAGGTAATGTTATATCGGCCAATTTGGTCAAAAACCTGCTGGTCTATTTTAATCGATGGAGCTTTGCATTCAACCATTAAAATTGGTTGGCCACTTTTCGAATACACTAAAATATCGGTTCGTTTTTGCAATCCGTTTAGCTTTAATCCTCTTTCAAGTGCAATTAGGTTTGCAGGGAATCCTTTTTCTTCTATCAAAAAACGAACAATATGCTGCCGAACCCATTCTTCCGGGGTAAGAACCAAGAATTTCTTTCTGATAGCATCAAAAATTTTAGTTTTTTTGTTCTCCTCTTTAATGGTAAAACGATAAGAAGGAAGATTGAGTGTTTTCATCTGTTATTCACAAAAATAAGGAGTCCCATTGGAATTCGAACAAATAATTCGTGACATCAAAAATAAGTCGTTCAAGCCGATTTACTTGTTAACTGGCGAAGAAGAGTATTTTATTGATCAAATTAGTGATGCCATAGAAAACTCCGTTTTGGATGAAGCCGAAAAGGAATTTAATCTCACTATTTTATATGGGCTAGAGACCGATTTGTTGACGATTGAATCTGAGGCCAAGCGATTTCCAATGATGGCAGAATACAATGTTGTGATTGTGAAAGAAGCGCAAAGTTTGAAAAAACTTGATGGACTCACTAATTATGCGCTGCAACCTTCCAGTTCAACAATTTTAGTGCTGAATTACAAGCATGGTAAACCTGACGGTCGTTCAGGGTTTGTAAAAGAGGTTAAGAAGTCAGGCGTTTTTTTTGAGTCGAAAAGGCTTTATGAAAACAAAGTAGCGCCGTGGATTGATTCGTATTTGAAACGTAAAGGTTACTTTATTGAGCCAACAGCTTCTCAGTTACTAGTTGATTTTTTGGGAGCTGAACTTAGTAAAATCAGTAATGAGTTAGACAAGTTAATCATTAGCTTACCTCAAGGAGTTACGATTTCTCCAAAAACAATCGAAGAGAACATTGGGATTAGCAAGGACTTTAATGTTTTTGAATTAAATAAGGCTCTCGGCGATAAAGATGTGTTAAAAGCAAATCGAATTATCAACCATATGGGAAAAAATGAGAAAGCGCATCCCATTCAAATGGTATTGCCGGGTATTTATCGGTATTTCTCGCAATTGTTGCTATATCAAACAGTACGCAATGCCTCTAATAGAGACATTGCGGTAAAAATAGGAATTAGCCCATTTTTTGTAAACGATTACATTCGAGCAGGACGAAACTACAATACCAAAAAAGTGGCACGCGCTATTTCAGCATTGCGCAAGGCAGATAATTTATCTAAAGGAATTGGAGTGACAGGCATGAGCAATCATGAGATTTTGCAAGAGTTGGTGTTTGAAATTATTCACAGTTAAAAGCAACATTTTTACGCCTCATGTTGTCATTTGTCGGTACGCGTCACACATAGCCGAATTGAATAATTATATTTGCCACCCTAAAAATAATCTATGAAGTTTTTTAAAATAGCAGTTCTCTTTGTTTTTACTACACTGCTAACATCAGCTGACTTGTTTTCTCAAACAGGTTCGCTAAAAGGATTTGTTTATTTGAAAGAAACAGGCGAGCCTGCAATTTTTGTTAACGTGGTGCTTAAGGGAACAACCATAGGCTCTACAACTGATGAGAATGGTTACTACACAATGTCTAAAGTTCCTTTGGGAACGTATACGCTTATGGCAACATCTATTGGTTTTGATACGGCTTACAAGCAAGTTACAATAGATCGGGGCGGCAGAGTGCTTTCAAACAATCTTTCGATTAGTGAAACTTCAATTCAAATTGGCGATGTTACCATTTCGGCGAAGCGACAAGAAGATGTAACAACTGTTCAGATGTCCGTTACAAAATTAACTCCAAAGGACATAAAAAAGATGCCTTCAATTGGTGGAGACCCTGATTTAGCGCAGTACTTGCAGGTGATACCGGGTGTTGTGTTTACAGGAGATCAAGGAGGGCAGCTATACATTCGAGGAGGCTCTCCGATTCAAAATAAGGTATTGCTTGATGGTATGGTGGTGTACAATCCGTTTCATTCCATTGGTTTGTTTTCTGTATTTGAAACAGACATTATAAAAACAGCAGATGTTTATACAGGTGGTTTTGGTGCTGAGCACGGAGGTAGAGTGTCATCCATTATGGACATTAAAACCATAGACGGAAACAATCAACGACTTGGCGGTAAGATTTCGGCAAGTACCTTTGGTTCTAAGGCATTTTTAGAAGGGCCTTTAGGTAAACCAAAAAAAGCAGGCTCTGGAGGTAAGTCGTTCATTTTATCTTATAAAAATTCCTTCATTGATAGAACTGCACCAGTTCTTTATGAGTATGCAGATACAGCCGGATTACCTTATCGTTTTAATGATTTGTATGGTAAAATATCTTTAAAAAGCTCAAACGGAAGTAAGGCTAGCTTTTTTGGATTTAGGTATGCAGATGAGGTAAATTACCCGAATGTAGCAGGATTTAAATGGACGGAATTTGGTGGTGGAACCAACTTCGTTTTAATTCCTGCAGTTTCTACCACGTTAATAGATGGAACGATAGCTTACAGTAATTATAAAATTGAATCAACAGAAGCCGACGTTTCTGCGGATGTTTCAAACCGACAAAGTGAAATTACAGGGTTTAACGCAGGGATGAATTTTACCAATTTTAAAGGTGAGAACCAGTCTAAGTTTGGTTTTGAAATTTTAGGGTTTACCACGGATTTTTCATTCTTGAACAGTGTAAACCAAGAGGTGGGTCAGCAGCAAAATACAACCGAAATTGCAGCATACGCGCAATGGCGTTATAACGTTGGAAAGTTTGTATTAGAGCCAAGTTTTAGATTACAATATTATGCTTCACTGACTACAGCATCACCAGAACCTAGGTTTGGTTTTAAATTCAATGCCACTAAAAAATTGAGGTTCAAAGGTGCCGGGGGATTTTATTCTCAGAACTTAATCAGTGCGACTTCAGATCGAGATGTGGTTAACTTGTTTTATGGATTTTTATCTGGACCAGATAATTTACAAAAAGAGATTATAAATGAAGATGGTTCAAGAACAGAGGTATCAGCACCATTGCAGTTAGGGCGACATGCTATTTTTGGATTTGAATACGATGTTACAAAGTACCTTAGTTTGAATGTAGAAGGGTATTATAAGTGGTTCAACCAATTAACCAACTTGAATAGAAACAAATTGTATGATGAAAATCAGGTTGGTAAAGAAGTTCCTGATTCTTTAAAGAAAGATTTTATTGTTGAAACCGGAAACGCTTATGGAGTAGACGTATCTGCGAAATTCGAAAAGAAGCAATTTTCAGCTTCTTTAATTTACTCGTGGAGTTATGTTGATCGTTGGGATGGCAATCAAAGATATAACCCAATATGGGATAGACGACATAACATAAATTTCTTAACATCTTATGCTTTTGGTGAAGATCAAGTTTGGTCGTTTGATGCTCGTTGGAACATTGGCTCAGGTTTTCCATTAACGCAAACAACAGGATTTTACGAGAACATTGCGTTACAAGGAAGCATTGGACAAGACATAACGAATCAAAATGGAATTTTAGGAATTGAATATGGAAGATTAGGCGGTGGCCGTTTACCTTGGTATCATAGGTTTGATGTTTCCATTAAAAGGAAGTTCTTCATAACCGAAAATTCTGTGCTAGAAGCAACCGGTAGTATCACGAATATTTACAACAGAGAAAATATTTTTTACGTGAATAGAGCAACCAATCAAAGAGTGAACCAATTACCGTTTTTACCTTCGATTGGAGCAAGTCTTACTTTTTAGGAATAAGGCTTTTTAAGCCCGTCTTATTATCTTAATTTTGCGGACAGTTTAAACTAAACTGGAACTATTTCTAATGCCTGATTCTAAGACTAAGTATATTTTTGTAACTGGGGGAGTTACCTCTTCATTAGGGAAGGGAATCATCTCCGCTTCTTTAGCTAAATTGTTACAAGCAAGAGGTCATTCTGTGACCATTCAAAAACTAGACCCGTACATCAACGTGGATCCTGGAACGTTAAACCCTTACGAACATGGCGAATGTTTTGTAACTGAAGATGGTGCTGAAACAGATTTAGACTTGGGGCATTATGAGCGGTATTTAGATACAAATACTTCTCAAGCAAACAACGTTACAACTGGTAGAATATACCAGCATGTTATTAATCAAGAAAGAGCAGGGGCGTATTTGGGCAAAACAGTTCAAGTTATTCCGCACATTACTGATGAAATTAAACGTAGAATTCGTTTGTTAGGTCATACCGGTAAATACGATTTTGTGATTACCGAAATTGGAGGAACTGTAGGCGATATCGAATCGCTTCCGTATATTGAAGCTGTTCGACAGTTGAAATGGGACCCTGATTTTAGTTGTATTGTAATTCATTTAACCTTAGTTCCATTTTTGGCAGCTTCGGGTGAATTAAAAACAAAGCCAACTCAACATTCTGTAAAGCAATTGCTTGAAAGTGGAGTTCAGGCAGATGTTTTAGTGCTAAGAACGGAACATTCAATTAATGAAGAAATCAAGCGCAAGGTGGCTCTTTTTTGTAATATTTCGCCAGATGCGGTAATCGAATCGAAAAATGCATCAACCATTTACGAAGTTCCTGTAATGATGCAAGACGAAGGGTTGGATCGAGTAGTGCTGAGAAAGTTTGACATGCCGGTAGGAGAGGATCCTGATATTGAGCAATGGAAAAGTTTTCTAAGACGACTTAAAAATCCAAAAAGAACCATTAAAATTGGTTTAATTGGAAAGTATATAGAATTGAAAGATTCCTACATTTCTATTCACGAATCTCTGATTCATGCAGGAGCAGTTTCTGAAAGTGCCTTAGATATTCGATGGATTCACTCTGAGTCTGTAAATGAATCGAATGTTGCAGAAGAGTTAAGCGGATTAGATGGTATTTTAGTGGCACCCGGTTTTGGCAAACGTGGAATTGAAGGTAAGATTACAGCAGTTAAATTTGCTAGAGAAAATAAAATTCCATTTCTAGGCATTTGTTTAGGAATGCAATGCGCTGTGATAGAGTTTGCAAGAAACGTTGTAGGTTTAAAAGGAGCTCACACAACCGAAATTAATGCGGCCACGGAGCATCCAGTTATCTTTTTAATGGAAGAACAAAAAGACGTTACCGATAAAGGCGGAACGATGCGTTTAGGGGCTTACGAATGTGCTATAGAAAATAACTCAAAGGCACATAAAGCATACGGTAAAGATTTAATTACCGAACGTCACCGTCATCGTTTTGAATTCAATAATAAATATTTGCAAGACTTTAAAGCTGCAGGTATGACTGCTACCGGAATAAATCCGACAGAAAAAATGGTAGAAATTGTAGAAATAGAAGACCACCCTTGGTTTGTTGGTGTTCAATTTCATCCTGAGTATAGCAGTACCGTTTTAAATCCACATCCATTATTTGTGGAGTTTTTGGCGGCCGCAATTAAAGAAAAAGTATAAAGAAAGGAATCAACATTCATGGATAAGAATACACTAGTTGGGTTACTATTAATAGGAGCCATTGTTATCGGATTTGGCATATTAAATGGCCCTTCTGAAGAAGAAATTGCAGAGCAAAAAAGAGTAAGAGACTCAATTGAGCAAGTTGAGGCAATACGGCAAGAAGTAATTGAAGAACAAGCTCAAAAAAAACAAGGTAGCTTCAATGAAGTGCTAGATACTGCATCAATTAACGCAGCAATTTCAGTTTCAGATTCAGTTCAATTAGCGCAACAATCTCAAGCATTTGGAGCTTTCGCAGAAGCATCGGTTGGAGAAGAGAAAGAATTTGAAATTGAAACGGATGTAATGAGGCTTACTTTTTCTACCAAAGGTGGAGGAATTAAAAAGGCTGTACTGAAAGACTATTATAGATACGCGGAAGAAGGTGAAGAAGCAGAGGAGTTGATTCTATTTGATTCCACCTCTAACTTTAATTTAAATTTCTTTACTAGAGATAACTTAAGTATTACAACCGATGAGTTAGTGTTTACAACAGATGCCTCAAAGCAAACAATTTCAGGAGATGATGAACGAATGCTCTCTTTTAAGCTAAATGCCGGCGCTGATCGATACATTGAATACATCTACAAAATCAAAGGAAATGATTACATGATTGATTTTGATGTGAACATGGTTGAAATGGATCAGGTGATTGATATGAGAAGTGGAGAGGTTTACATCAATTGGATGGTGAATGCTCCTAACCAAGAGAAGAGTTTGAAGCCACAACGAGATGCAACAACTATTTTTTACAAGTACAAAAGCGAGGATGTTGATGATTTAGGAATATCTGACGAGAAAGAAGAATTAGAAGCCTCAATGAAATGGGTTTCTCTAAAACAACAGTTTTTTAATACCACATTAATAGCTGATGAATACTTCGATAAGTCGAAAGGGTTTATGGAAACGGTTACTGATGAAGGGGAAACCAACTACGTAAAAAAATTAACGGTTGGTTTAACCATGCCGGTTAGCGGCAGCAAAATAGAAAAGTTTGGAATGGCCATGTATTTGGGACCAAACAAATATGATGTGTTAAAAAGTCATGGCGAGGAATTGCAAGATATTATCAACTTAGGATGGGGGATTTTTGGATGGGTAAATCAATTTGCTGTAATTCCAGTTTTTCATGTATTGGAAGATTTTAATTGGAACTACGGTCTGATTATTTTGATTTTAACGATTTTATTAAAATTGGTGTTAATGCCAATTACCTATAAAACGTATTTGTCAGGAGCTAAGATGAGAGTTTTAAAGCCTGAGATTTCTGAAATTAACGACAAGTTTAAAGACGATGCCATGAAGAAGCAGCAAGCGACTATGACCTTGTATCGTCAAACAGGAGTGAATCCCTTGAGTGGCTGTATTCCGTTGTTAATTCAAATGCCAATTCTCTTCGCCATGTTCCGATTTTTCCCTGCATCGATTGAATTGAGGCAAGAGAGCTTTTTGTGGGCAGATGATTTATCGACCTATGATTCTGTTTACAATTTTCCTGCAGGATTTGAAATTCCTTGGTACGGGGATCACGTTAGTTTGTTTACCATTTTAATGGCTATTTCAATTGCATTTTATACTAAAATGAACAGTCAAATGAGTGGAACCATGACGGAAGGTCCGATGGCTGCTCAAATGAAAATAATGACCTACTTAATGCCGGTTATGATGTTGTTTTTCTTCAACAACTACTCTTCGGGGTTAAGTTATTATTATTTGTTGGCAAACGTAATTTCAATTGGTCAGACGATTTTGATTCGTAAGGTTTTCATTAACGAAGATGCGATTCGAGCAAAAATTGAGGTGAACAAGAAAAAGCCAAAGAACCAAAAGAAATCAGGATTCCAAAAGCGATTGGAAGACATGACGAAACAGCAGCAGTTGAATCAGAAAAAGAAAAAATAATCTAAACGCACCATTTAGTTAAGCCCTTTCAGCGAAAGTTGGAAGGGCTTTCATGTTTTAAGGAAATATAACAGCGCGTGTTGTGTAGACACGAATAGAAAGTCTAATTTTGATGCATCTTGGGGCCGACCGGTTTCGACAGCAAGATGAATGAGGAAGTAAGCAAGCCGAGCATTTAGTGAGTAGCTCGTTAATCTTAACACTAAAAGTCTATAAACGACGACAATAATTACGCGCTTGCAGCGTAACACTCGATAGAGGTTACAATTAATTCCAGACAATAGTTTGGAACAAGCATTTCTCTCAGGGGTTCCGCTCACTAATACCCTGGCTAAGAGGAATCGACATTTTGAGCTAGTCAATTTGGAGCCTAGACGGGTTGGCGAAACTAAATAGGATAAGGTAAAGGTCGGATGTTTATAACCAGCTTTTATTCGAAAACTAATAATAAACTAAGCTCGTAGAAAGCTTTTTGATTCCTTGTTTGGACGAGAGTTCGAATCTCTCCGGCTCCACCTTCGCCCTACGAAGCTTTAGCGCAAGCTAATGCGAAGTAGGGCTTTTTTATTCAAAACGTTTACTGATCTAAATTTTTGAAGGGCTTCGGTGGAGACCTCCACCTGATGTTGTAAAACTTTGCAGAGTGTAAGTTTTTATTAATTATTAGCCATAGAATGATGTTATTCAAGAGTCAGCTCCTAATGGACTTATGTCTTATAATTTATAACTTTAGCTTATGGAAGAAATTCAAATTGTTTACTTATTAAAATGTAATGACTACACTACTTACACAGGATGCACTTCTAACTTAGAGCAAAGACTTGAAGCACATAGGAGTGGAAGAGTAGGTTATACTAAAACAAGGCTTCCTGTTACACTAGTTACATATATTGCGTTTACAGATAAAACCAAAGCCTTTCAATTTGAGAAATACCTTAAATCTGGTTCGGGGAAAGCTTTCACCAATAAGCGATTTCTTTAGATTAACCAAAGATTATATTTTAAGAAGAGGTAAAGGCGATTTTAGTGCTATTTTTAAAGTACTTACGAAGTACAAAGTAATCGTTAGTTTTTGCTTGCTATTTGATTTGAGAGGGATTGTGGTGGGCCATCAGAATACTAACTACCCTTTCTCCACCTCAATACCAAAAAAGCTAAACTTTTTATTTTCTGCTGATTTGTCTTGTTTTTTTCTTCTTCCTCCGTGGTTAGGTTCAAGCGTTTTTTTACTTGAAAAAGCAATTGATTCCCTATAAATTTAATTGATTCTTCGGTATCTAAGGTGGTTTTATCAACTTCAGCTTTGCTTTGTTGGGGTTTGGTTTGCGGCGCAGTTATTGTTTTGGTCGGCTTCACCGGCACGGTACTAGATTGCGCAAACAGGGTAGAGGAACCAACCATCAGTACAAAGAATATAACGACACTAATCTTTTTCAATTTTTAAGTTTAAAATAGTACAAATAGCACCACACTAATTGTCAATAAAAGTAATAAACTATAAATAAACATGCTCTGTATCGCAGCGAGAACAAACAAATGATACATTTCTTCGTTGGGGATAGATTCAATCACTGTTCCGCTGAAGATTTGATTCGAAAAGCTAAGGTATCTTCGTTGATCTTTCACTTTCCAATACGTTCCAAAAACACCAAGAAATGCACTTTTCAATTGGTATTCCATAATTGATTCTGATTTCCAAAAGTTGAATTTCACGATTGCCAATTGCCGATCGTTGCTGCTGTTGTAAATTCTGAATCGATTCTTACCAAGAATTTCTGGATGAATGATGTATCTATGCCCTTTAAAATTTACGATATGTGAGTTTCCAAATAAACTAACCAGCTTTAGTTCGCCAACTCTCCGACCACCTTCTTGAAAAACAAGTTTTCATTCAAGCAACTTTACTGTCCAATTGAGTTGATTCGGATTTAATAACATGATTTTTAAAAATGAAAGAATTCGTTGAAAAGTGAATAAAACTGATCTGGCTCTTCTAAATAGGGGTTATGCGCACTGTTTTCGAACATCACAAATTGGGCCTTGGGCATGTACGTTTTGTATTGAACGTTGTACTCTGGAGTTGAAACACCATCGTAACGGCCGGCAACAATTAGTGTTGGAAAGTTGAGCTTGCTTAAATCTTTTCTAAAATCAGTATCCATCATAGATCCGCTTACGAAGAAATCGGCATCTCTTCCAACAATGCCATAATATACGTCGTTGTTCCAATTTCGATAACTGGTTTTAGGCCTCATTCCTTTTATGTTCGTATTGTGGTAATAAATGTATTTGGTTGGAAAACTTCCATAATGTTTGCTAAAAATGGGGTCGCTAGAAATGTAGCCTAGAGCCCGAAGCGAGTCAACAACTTTCCATTTTTCGGGAAAATGTGTTTTTGCATAATGGTTGTAACTATCGCAGTTCGCTTGCCACATTTCGCCACTGTGAAAACCGCTAATTAAAACCATTTTGTTGACTTGGCTTGGATATTTAACCGCATAGGCTTGGGCAACCACAGTTCCGTACGAATGGCCAACCACAGAAATTTTATCAAGAGAAAGTAATTTTCTTACCTCTTCTGCAATGTGTACATCGTTGGCAATAGAATATTCCGATTTGTCCTTTGCATCATCAGATTTTCCACGGCCTAGCATGTCTATAAAAACCACTTGAGCGTTTTTGTAATAGTGTCCAAATGCACCTTGCATGTAATCGTGAGAATTTCCTGGGCCACCAGCAAAAAAGAAAATCGGGTTACCACTTCCAAGGGTTTCTACGTTGATTTTATAACCATCTATTTCAAAAAACTGAGAATTGAATTTTTCGAAAATTGCTGGGTCGTTTTGACCAAATGAATTTAGCGCAAGCAGCAGAGAATAGAGTGATAGAGCGATTTGTTTCATGGTTGAGTATTGATCAAGCGAATGTAAGAAATTGGTGAATTCAAAAAAAACAAGAATCAGAATCAGCAAAAGTGACTTTAGAAACGGTGAGACATGGGAAGCAAAGTACTTTTAGACCAAGGGGCACTTTGTTTTAATGCAGTAGAATAAGCCGTAGGACGGGAAAAAGTAAATTCACTGTAAAAGCAAAAAAGCGAGCATTAGCTCGCTTTTTTTAGTACCCCGAACGGGACTCGAACCTGCACGTCACTTAAGACACATGGCCCTCAACCATGCCTGTCTACCAATTTCAGCACCGGGGTATTTCCAATTTCAAAAGTAATATTATTGAACTGAATTCATCATTTCTTACTTCCTTTTTTACCGCTTCTTGTTTTCGGTTTTTTGTATTTCTTTTTAATCTCTCTTTTGTACTTTCCTCCCTGATTGGTTTTCTGGTTTTTTAGCTTCTTTTCATGAAAGCTTGCTCCACCTTCTTCTGTTTTTTTTGTGTTCCTATCATCCCTTTTGTACACGTAACTATCAGGGCGCTCATCGGGTGTTTTTTGTTGGCTAATTTCTACTTCTTCCGGAAATTCTACTTCCGGTATTTTCATGCCCATCAACTCCTCAATGGCCTCTTTGTATCCTCGTTCACTTTCTTTGAACAGTAAAATCGACTTTCCCTTGTGGTCCGCTCTACCAGTTCGTCCAATTCGGTGCATGTAGTTTTCTGCAAAGGCCGGTGTGTTAAAGTTAATGACGTGTGAAATCTGATCTAAATCTAATCCACGTGCCATTACATCGGTAGCGATTAGAA
Organism: uncultured Flavobacteriales bacterium; assembly: GCA_905479325.1. Classification (GTDB taxonomy): domain Bacteria; phylum Bacteroidota; class Bacteroidia; order Flavobacteriales_E; family Vicingaceae; genus NORP294. The sequence goes on along the minus strand of CAJQLW010000082.1, from coordinate 5,778 downwards.
TTCTGGTGTCACCAGCTTCATATTTTTGAATGGCTTTGAACCTAAAGTTTTGCGTTTTATTCGAATGAATCACACCCAACTCAGCATTAAAATGCTCGTCTAATTTTTCGAAAATTCGGTCTGCATTTCTTTTACCAGATACAAAAACCAACACCTTTTTAAATTCTTCTTTATTTTTTAGCAAGTGAATCAATAAGTTCACTTTAGTGTAAAAATTGTGCACCTCGTAAACGCTTTGCTCAATATTGTCTACCGGTGTTCCACTTAAGGCAATAGAGATTTGCTCAGGTTCTACAAAAAAGTCTTTGATAAGTGAATCAATCTCCTCTGTCATGGTTGCCGAAAACATAATGTTTTGACGATTGTCGGGCAGCAACTCAAAAATATTGTTGAGTTGAAAACGAAACCCCAAGTCGAGCATTACATCTACTTCATCAATCACCACTTTCTTGACTGTACGCAGTTTTAAGGTACCATCAATTACCAGGTCGTAAAGTCTTCCAGGTGTTGCTACAAGTATGTCAGCACCTTCCATTACAGCCTTTTTTTGAGTGTTTATGTTGGTACCCCCGTAAATGGCTAAAGTTTTAACAGACATGTACTTGGTAAACAATTCAATTTGCTCAACAATTTGCAAAACCAATTCTCTTGTAGGCACTAAAACCAATATTCGAGGAGTTGCTTGCTTGTTGTAGGTTAAATCGTTCAACAGCGGCAACATAAAGGCTAAGGTTTTACCAGAACCTGTTTGCGAAATACCCACTACATTTTTACCCGAGCGAATAATTGGAAATGCTTGTGCTTGAATGGGTGTTGGTTGCGTAAAACCAAGCTCAGCTATTCCATCTTCTAGTTTACTATTGAGGTTAAAATCTAGGAAGGTTTCCATGGGCAGTTTTTAAGTAAAGGGAAGTATAGGTTTGAGGTATTAATTATTGAGCTTTGAAACAAATGCATTTACCTTTTCATTAAACGCAGCTAGAAGTTCCGCATCGGTAATGCCATTGTCAAAATTCTTATCAAACTCTGGCAAAGAGAAGTGCTCAATTGTTCCTGATGTCATTCTACCTATTTTCCCTACAGCAATTTCCAAAACAGATTGACCGCCTCTTGCTCCAGGAGAGGTGCTTAAAAAAAACATGGGTTTGTTTCCCCAAATGTTCGGACCTCCTCTAGAAATCCAATCGAATATGTTTTTAAAAGCGGTAGAGTATGCGCCATTGTGTTCCGCAAATGAGATGATGATTCCATCGGCAGCATCTAATTGTGCTCTAAATTTTAGGGCCAACGGATGAATTCCTGATTCATTTTCTTTATCGACGCTGTAAATCGGCATCTCGTAACCATTTAAATCTAAAAGATTTACTTCAGCATTTGGTATTTGCTGTGCTGCGTAATTAGCTAACTGCTTGTTAATTGAAGTTTTGCTACTGCTTGCTCCAAAGGCAACTATTTTTATCATAATCAATTCTATATTTTATTTTGTCCAACGGGCGTTTACCCAAATTTCTCGTTTTTCTTTTGGTAAAAAAGTCCAACACAAAAGTCTACTTATTTTTTGACCTTGTTTCATTTCAATAATTTTCACTTGATCAACGTTTGCAGCAAGCAACCACTTTTCAAAATGTGGCAGATTTGAACTTTTAGAAACCAAAGTGGTAAACCATAAAAAATTGTTTTTCAGTGTTTCACTTTCACGAATAAGTTGTTTGATGAATTCGTATTCTCCACCATCGCACCATAATTCACTACTTTGCCCACCAAAATTTAAGCTGGCAACAGTAGCACTTTTATCTTTCAAGTTTCGCGTTTTGCGTAAAGAACCTTTTTCAGCCTCCTTTGCAGAAGAGTGAAAGGGAGGATTACACATGCTTACATCAAATCGATTGTTGGCAGCAACCAGGCCGGTAAATATGAGTTTATTGTTTTTTTGAGTCGCTAGTTCTATAGCGGATGAAAGTTGTTGATTCTGCTTCAAATTATTTTTTGCCGCTTTGAGGGCTTCAAAATTTGTATCACTTGCCACAAAGCTCCAGCCGTATTCTGCATTGCCCAATAAAGGGTAAATGCAACTCGCTCCGGTTCCCACATCAAAAAAACGAATGTTGCTTCCCGTAGGAATTTTTCCATCGTTTTCTTCAGCCAACAAATCAGCTACATAATGCACATAATCTACTCTGCCAGGAATAGGTGGGCAGAGGAAGTTTTTTGGAATGCTCCACCCTTGAACTTGATAATGCAGTTGTAAAATTGCTCTATTCAAGGCAACTACCGCAGAAGCGTCAAAAAAGTTGATGCTCTCAGCCCCGAATTTATTTTTTTGTACAAATTTAGAAAGAGGAGGATAAGCCTCACTTAAAAGTTCAAAATTATAAGGGGCTCTGTGTTTGTTTCTTGGATGCAGTAATTCCTTGGTATCGTTGGTTCTGTTCATGGAAATTCAAACTTACCCATTCATAGGGTATTTAAAAATATATTGGTGCGAATATCGTTGCTCTTTGCAGGAAATCAGCGCTGCAAAAAAATGCTCAACAAAATGTAACTTTTTTAACGCCTTATGGGTCTTACCTCTTAATTGTTACTAAATTGTGTTTTCTACCTATAACATTACAGCTATGCGCTTAACTTTCTTCGTTTTTATTTCTCTTTTAATTTGTAATTCAATTACTGCTCAAACTAAAATTACGCTTCAGGGCAAGGTATTAGATAGTGTCAGTCAACAACCACTTTCGTTTTCTTATGTAACGCTTAGCGGAGTGACTTTAGGTACGGTTACGAATGGTGATGGAGAGTTTGTGTTTAACATTCCTGCCGAGCATGCTGATAAAAAAGTTATATTTTCATACTTGGGTTATGTCCGTAAAGTGTATCCAATAAGTGAATTAAAGCAGATGAATTCGCTTGTGGTGAGTTTGAATGAAGACGTTACCCTTATCGGAGAAGTGGTGATTAAACCGAGAAAAAAGATTTCGGCCAAGCAACTGTTAAAACAGGTGATGAAGAACATTGAACAAAACTATGCTCAAGAGCCAACTTTGCTGGAAGGTTATTACAGAGAAACGGTGGCGGAAAATGGTGCTTTTATTTCATATGCCGATGCAGTTGCCCAAATTCATTACGCTCCTTATCAAGAAAAATCATATAAATACAGTGACTATAGGGTGGATGCACTGCGCTCTATCTCTTCATTGAGTAACTCAAACATGTACAATGGAAGAAGCTTGCACAGAGGGCATTTCCATTCCCAAACTACCAACCAAGATCAAGCGAAAGTAATCGATTCACGATCGAGTAAGAACCTTACCAAAACGGATATGTATGCTAATATTCAGGCTGGGCCAATGGGTATTTTTAGCAAGGATTACCTCAAGTACAAAGCGGCCTTTTTCGACGACAAGAAGTTCAAGAAATTCGATTTTGAATTGGGAGAAGTTTTAATGAAAGGAGTAGGCTATGTTTATGTACTTTCTTTTCGAACACATTTAACGAAAGAAGAGTTGGAAGAATTAGAGCAAAAAGGCAGACTTAGGCCTTTTTATAAAGTTGCTCGAAACAAGGTACTGCAAGGTAAAATTTACGTGGATCGAGATAATTTTGCTGTTTTAAAATTTGAAAGCTCAGTACCGCCGGAGTTTAAAAAGTATTTCTGTAGTTACACTACCATGAATTACAAGCACTTTGATTATAACCTCAACATATAATATCAAAAAATTGGAGAGAAATATCACTTAAAGTATTTGCGACATGAAGATGAATTCATTCTAAAAGATACCAACACCAATAACACAACGCCCTACTATGCAGTAAGTCAGTTTTGGGTGAATACCGTAACAACAGAGAAGGTTTCTCAATTTAACCCTACAGAGGTTTTTGCAAACTTGGCAACGAATCAACTTTTCGATTTACCATTAGAGTATAATAAAGAGTTTTGGGAAGAGTATTCACAAAACAACTCAATTGCCATCATTCCCGATAGTGTTAGAAAAGACATGGAGGAGAAAACTCCGCTGGAGCAGCAGTTTGCGGATAAACATACCAGAAATGATAGCTTAAGACCGCCTATTGCCGCTAAAATTCCCACAAAAACTACATTGCACAAAATTACTTTTACAGACGATTATGCTTGGATGAAACAACCGAAAGAGCCACTGCGAAATCCAATGATTAAAGAATATTTGGTAGCTGAAAACGAGTACACCGACAATTACTTTATTCCACTGCGCAAGAGTCAGCGGGAGTTGTTTGCAGAGTTGGTAAGCAGAGTGGATAAAGAAGATGAATCCATTCCTTACGAAAAAGATGGGTATTGGTACCAGAGTAAATGGACTGAAGAAGATGAATATCCCATTTACCTAAGAAGAAAAGAAGGTGCGGAAATATGGGATACCCTGATGAATGTTAACGTATTAGCGAAAGATAAAGATTATTATTCAGCCAGTGGTTTAATGGTTAGTCCGAATACCAAGTTAATGGCTTATTATGAGAATACTACAGGAAGTGATAAGTCTGTTATAAAGTTTAAGGATTTAGAAATAGGTCAGCTATTGAAGGATTCTATGCAACATGTTTCTAGTTTAATTTGGCTAAACGACGAGCAGATTTTATACACGGTTCAAGAGCCCAAAACGAACCGAACGTTTCAAGTAAAGTTACATCAGTTAAACACTCCTCAAAAAACGGATTCACTGCTTTTTCAGGAAGATGATTTTCGATTTCAAGTTTCAATAGATAAGTCTAAATCGAAAGATTACATTTATTTATCTGTTGGTAGTTCCAATACAACGGAAATCCACTTCATGAATTTAAAAGCAGTTGAGCGAGGCTTTCATTTAATAGCACCTCGAGAAGGAACGCATGAATATACCGTGTTGGATTACAAAAACGAGTTTTACATCATTAGTAATAAGGATAGTGAAGATTATGAAGTGTATAAATGCGATGAAAGTGCCTATTCTAAAAATGACTGGAAACCCTTTCTAAAACCAAAAAAAGGAACCATACTCACTTCCTTTGTAATTTTTGACAAGTACTTGGTTGTTGGAGAGTCAAAAGACATGAAGAACCGATTAAAGGTGATTGACAAAGCCACGAACAAATCATTTTATACCAAGATCAGCGAAGATATTCACCTGATTTCACCGCGCAGCAATCCAAAATTTGATTCGGACACCATTCAATACACCGTTTCATCAATGAAAACACCTTCGCAAGTGTGGAACTTAAATATGGCCGATAAAGGCTTTCGTTTGGTGAAGGAGCAAGAGGTTAAAAATTACTTTAGGTCCAACTGGATAAAGAACAAAAGAGTTTGGGTAGAAGCGCGCGATGGAACAAAGATTCCGATGACTTTACTTTATCGTAATTGGGACGCCAATAAAAACAACAATTACAAAAGAGTTTATATGTCTTCTTACGGTTCCTACGGAAGTGGGATCGAAGCAGGATTTAACAGCACGATTTACAGCCTCATTAACCGCGGATTTATTTACGCCATTCCGCATGTAAGAGGTGGAGGAGAGTTAGGTCAAAAATGGCATGACGGAGGCAAAATGATGAACAAACTAAACACCTTTACCGATTTTATTGACTGTGCTGATTATTTGGTGGAAGAGGGATATGTGAAGAAAGGAAACATTGTAGCTCAAGGCGGAAGCGCAGGAGGTTTGCTCATGGGTGCTATTGTGAACATGCGCCCTGACTTGTTCAAGTTTGTAATTTTAGATGTGCCCTTTGTTGATGTGATGAATACCATGTTGGATGAGAAACTGCCTTTAACCA
>CAJQLW010000081.1 GCA_905479325.1 uncultured Flavobacteriales bacterium | reverse complement strand
AATTGGGCGACCAACCCGTTCGTTTTTCGGCCGTTAGTAATAGCTATACAATTATAGATATTATTTTATTGTGGCACAAGTACATTCTTAAACTTTAGTGTTAAATTTCAATGAATTGTATTACTTCTATTCTGATTACTTTTGCCGCCCAATTTTAGCGGCATGAAAAAATACATCAACCTTTTCGACTTTTCACAAAAAGTAAACTACAAAAACGAAATACTTTCGGGACTGACCGTCGCTTTAGCACTTGTCCCAGAAGCGGTAGCCTTTGCTATCATTGCGGGCGTTTCTCCTTTAACCGGTTTGTATGCTGCTTTTATGATGGGGTTAGTCACCTCTATTTTAGGTGGACGGCCGGGTATGATTTCAGGAGCAACTGGAGCAATTGCAGTAGTTTTGGTTAGTTTGGTAAAGGATCATGGAGTAGATTATATTTTCGCTACCGTTATACTTGCAGGCCTCTTACAAATTACAGCAGGGCTTTTAAAGCTTGGTAAACTTATGCGATTGGTTCCAATGTCAGCCATTTACGGTTTTGTGAATGGACTAGCTGTTGTTATTTTTATGTCACAATTGGTTAGTTTTAAAGATGATGCAAATAATTGGCTACAAGGTGAACCCTTGTATATGATGTTGGGCTTGGTTGTGCTAACCATGGGAATTATATGGGGTTTACCAAAAATTAGCAAAGCCATACCGGCTTCATTGGTATCCATTCTAGCCATTTTCGGAATTGTCATCGCTTTCGGAATAGACACAAAAACTGTTGGAGATATTGCGTCTATAAAAGGTGGCTTCCCTCCTTTCGCTATCCCCAATGTACCGTTCGATTTTGAAACCTTAAAAATTATATTTCCTTATGCTGCCATTGTTGCGGGTGTTGGTCTGATAGAAAGTTTATTGACGCTGAATATTGTAGATGAAATTACGGAAACACGAGGCAGAGGAAACAAAGAAGCAATTGCACAAGGTATCGCCAATATTTTAAGCGGATTCTTCTCAGGAATGGGAGGCTGCGCCATGATTGGACAAAGTTTAATCAACATTTCTTCGGGTGCTAGAGCCCGCCTTTCAGGAATTGTAGCTTCTATTATGCTACTTGTATTTATTATGTACGGCTCTAGTTTAATTGAGCAGGTACCAATTGCGGCACTAACAGGACTTATGATTATGGTTTCAATTGGAACCTTCGAATGGGCTAGTTTGAAGACCATAAATAAAATGCCTAAGTCTGACATATTTGTAATGGTAGTAGTTACGCTGGTAACTGCAATTATTCACGATTTGGCAATGGCCGTGATTATTGGTGTTATTATCTCGGCTTTGGTTTTTGCATGGGACAATGCTAAAAGAATTCGCGCAAGAAAACACATTGATGAGAATGGTGTAAAACACTACGAAATATATGGGCCTTTATTTTTTGGGTCAACTACCGCTTTTGCTGAAAAATTTGATGTTCAAAATGATCCTAAGGAGGTAATTGTAGATTTTAGAGAAAGTAGAATTGTAGATATGTCTGCTATTGAAGCCGTGAACAAACTCACGGAGCGTTACCTTAAACTTGGCAAAACCGTTCATTTTAAACACCTTAGCCCTGATTGCATCGAATTATTGGAAAATGCAGACAAGCTTATTGATGTAAATGTGCTAGAAGACCCTACCTATAAAGTAGTGGTTTAAGCTGAATAATAGCGCAACAATGGTCATAAAAAAAGCCCTTAAGTACAAGACTTAAGGGCTTTTAAGTAAAATATATGGTTCTATGAATTAAACAACTTTAACGTTGATTGCATTCATTCCTTTTTTACCTTCTTTCAGATCAAATTCTACTTCGTCACCTTCTCTAATTTCATCAACTAGACCTGTTACGTGTACAAAGTGCTCATTTTCTGATTCGTTTTCTTTAATAAAACCAAAACCTTTAGTTTCATTGAAGAATTTTACTGTTCCTTTACTCATTATAAAAAATTAAAATATTAAAGTGCGAAAGTAGGTTTATATAATGGACTTACCCGTTTTATTTCAATCTATTCTGAAAATAATCTTAGAAATACTGTTGTTTTAACCCTTCTGAAAGTCAAAGCCTAGGAGTTGCTGTAGTATATAGAGCTAAATAACTCAACTTAAAGATTTGTATGTCAAACAATTAATCGTAAACGTCAACTGCAACTGATATTCTACGATTTAAAATACTTCAGTTACCGCTTCTTTTCCTTTTGGTTTACATTCAGCTTAAAACACTTATTCGCGAAGCTAAAAAAGTCGTATCCAGTAGGTTTTTCCTCAAAAAGAGCAAAAAAAGTAGAACCACTTCCACTCATAGAAACATAAAAAGGCTTCAAATCTAGTAGGTCTTTTCTTAGCTGTTGCAATTCTTTATGGTTCGGTAATACCGAAGTTTCAAAATCATTGTAAACCAATTCCTGCCAATCTTTTTTGGGAATATTTGCAAGGTGGAATAAATCTGTTTTTGCAGGTTTCGGAGACACATTACTAAAGGCTTCTTTCGTGCTAATATGAACTCCGGGATTTACAACTAAACAATAACAGTTCAACTCAAGAGGTAAGTCCGAATTTAACTTCTCGCCTCTACCAGTAACAAATGCTGCTCTGTTTTGAATGAAAAACGGACAGTCGCTGCCAAGTTCACTCGCTAAACTCTCCAACCGCTCAATGCTTAAGTTCAACTGAAACATTTCATTCAAGCCCTTTAATACAAACGCCGCGTTTGATGAACCGCCGCCCAAACCTGCGCCTATTGGTATATTTTTTTCAAGATGAATGGATACCGGCGGTAAAATAAATTCTTTTGCCAGTAGCTGATATGCTTGCATGCAAAGATTATTCGAGTGGTCTCCATCTATTAAAATACCAGAGCTAGAAAATGTTATCTTGTCTGACGGTTCAATTTGAATGACATCAAACCAAGGGATTGGCAAAAAAATACTTTCAAGATTATGAAAACCATCTGGTCTTTTTTCAGTGATAAATAAGCCCAAATTGATTTTTGCATTGCAATTTATTCGCATGGCGCAAAAATAACTCAATTCTATTAAGGGATGATAAAAGGAAACAGGTCGATGCAATTTTTGTACTTTTGACCCCTATTTTTAAAGATACGATATGGCGAATTTTTTAGATTTCGAAGAACCAATTAAAGAAATTATCGACCAGTTAGAGCAGGCGAAAGAATTGGAGAAAAAGAGTCAAGTAGATGTTTCTAAAACAACTAAACTACTCGAAAAAAAACTAAAAGATACTCGAAAAGAGATTTACAGCAAACTTACCCCTTGGCAACGTGTTCAAGTTAGTCGCCATCCTGATCGGCCTTATACTTTAAGTTACATTCAAGCAATAACGAACGGAGATTTTATTGAATTACACGGCGACCGAAACGTAAAAGATGACAAAGCCATGGTTGGTGGAATCGGAACAATAGAGGGTCAATCTGTAATGTTCATCGGACAGCAAAAGGGAATTAACACCAAGATGCGACAATATCGAAATTTTGGTATGGCTAACCCTGAGGGTTACAGAAAGGCATTGCGATTGATGAAATTAGCTGAAAAATTCAACATCCCGCTTGTAACGTTAATTGATACTCCTGGAGCATTTCCCGGTTTAGAAGCTGAGGAAAGAGGGCAAGGTGAAGCAATTGCTAGAAACCTTATGGAAATGACAACCTTAAAAGTGCCCATCATTTGTATCGTGATTGGTGAAGGGGCTTCTGGTGGTGCATTAGGAATAGGCATTGGCGATAAGGTCTTGATGATGGAAAACACTTGGTATTCTGTTATTTCACCTGAGAGTTGTTCCTCTATTTTGTGGAGAAGTTGGGAATTCAAAGAAATTGCTGCCTCAGCATTAAAGCTTACATCTACTGACATGTTAGAAAATAAGTTGATAGATGGAGTAATAAAAGAGCCTAATGGAGGCGCTCACGCTCACCCGGAAGAGGCATACGATCTTGTAAAAAAGGAGATTTTAAAACAACTTGTAAAACTTTCAGAAATGGAACCCGAGAAGAGAGTTGCAGGTAGAATTAAAAAGTTCTCTAGCATGGGTGTGGTAAATGAAGGTAAGGCTTAAAACTGGTTCAGTTTTACATTTATTCCTACAATTTTACTTGGTAAGGTAGTTGACCTTAATGGCGAAACTTGACGATATGCGTAAACCCGTAGCTGTCTTCCAAAACCAACATATAGCTCGTTATTCACTTGGTCGTAACCTAGAACTGCCTCTCGAATAGTAAGGTAATTTGTCAAGTTTTGTGTACTTGGGCGAAAAGTTTCAATGCTCGATTTTGTGCTAATTACAAAATCTCCAACATTGGTCTTTACTACCTGCCGAATACTGTCTGAATTGAATATATTGGTTTGAAGTGTGGATGTTATAGCGTTAAAAAGCATCACTCCCCCTCCTTGAGTAGAGTTGTAAAAAACTAAAACATTCTCTTCATCAAGGAACTCCAAATCAACAACGTCATTAAAAATAGTTCGAGAACGTAAATTGGCACCATTGGATTTACTCAATACCCTTAACACCCTATTTGTACCATTTCGGTCTACTTCTTCAACAACGTTAAACTGCTCTCCCACTCCTAAACTTTCTACTTTTTTAGTTGCAGGTGTTAGGTAAGTATAGTTTTCATTTTGATTTTGATTTAATGCTTTAACTCCTAAATCGGAAACGGTAAAAAACACATCTCGATTATAGCTTTTTAAAGACTCAAAAGGGTTTGTAAAGTTTGAATTATACACTCTTGAAAAATCAACTGCATTTTTTACAGGGTCAAACATTTCTATTCGATTGCCATTTTGGGGTACAAACCACAACTGCTGGTTCAATCGGTTAAAAACAGAAGCCCCATAGTTACTTGAAAATTGATGAATTCGTGAAAAATTAAAAGCATTCTGATCAAAGTATAAATCTGAAGTAAAACTTCCTTCACACATCACAAAAACCCCGGTTCTTTCAGTATTCATTCCCCGAATGTTAATATAACGGAAAGCGCTCGTGCTATTTTGTCCATCAAAGGCTTCCACTTTAATATAATAACGCCCCGTTTTTAACAGGCTATCCGAAATCTCAAAAGCAATATCTAACGGGTATTCCTTCTGGCCCACTTGAATGTCTACAACAGGTAAAACACGGTTCTTAGTTTGATCTGAAATAAGACTCACTTGCACCCTTTCAACTATCTCGTTATCTGAAATTTGAGCTTCAACAACTACCTGACTGAGCACCGGGAATTCCGTATTCTCTTGAGGCCCTGTAATGCTTATTGTCGGCACTTGGTTGTCCGAATCATCTTTGCAAGAAATTAGAATTGAAATTAAAAAAAAGCTAAATAACCAAAGAAAATTCTTCATACGATAAAAATAGCCGAAACAAAACAAAAAACAAATAGTCAAATAGTTAATAAGTGCATTTTTCCAGTTAATAACTTGTTTACATCATGTTGATGAATTAAGAGAACTTCCGACAAGAATCGCCTAAGAACTGGTTTTAAAGAGGTTCAAAAAAATCTAATTTTTCTGCGTGAATTCACATTGAAAAACTGGTGTATTCAACTACTTTTGAAACATGAACAAGCCAGCAGAAAAGACAGACCGAGCAAAAAGAAGGACAACCAACAATAGCTTGTCCTTATCAAGTTTAGAACACGGCAAACTTCCGCCTCAAGCACTTGATTTAGAAGAAGCAGTGTTAGGATCTATGCTACTTGAAAAAGATGCGGTAAACACTGTTATCGATATTCTGCAAGGTAAAAGTTTCTACAAAGAAAGTCACCAAAAAATCTTTGAAGTCATTAAAGATTTATTTGGAAGATCTGAACCAATTGACATCTTAACCATAACCAACGAGCTAAAACATAAAGGAGAGTTGGATATAGTGGGTGGACCCTATTACATTTCGCAACTCACCAATAGGGTCGCTTCTGCTGCCAACGTTGAATTTCACGCAAGAATTATTGCCCAAAAATTTATTCAACGAGAGTTAATTCGAATTTCGACAGAAATTATTACGGATGCTTACGACGAAACCACAGATGTTTTTGCTCTCTTAGATAAGGCTGAAAGTGGGCTTTTTGGAGTGACAGAAGGCAACATTCGTAAGAATTACGACTCCATGTCGGAATTAGTGCGAAACGCAATAAAGCAAATTGAATCGGCAAAGGGCCAAGAAGGTTCAGTTACCGGTGTACCATCGGGATTTACTGATTTAGACAGGATGACCGCAGGTTGGCAACCATCTGATTTGATTATTTTAGCTGCACGACCTGCAATGGGTAAAACTGCATTCGCACTTACTTTGGCTAGAAATGCCGCCATCGACTTTCAAAAAGGAGTTGCCGTGTTTTCTCTGGAAATGGCCTCTGTGCAACTGGTTACTCGATTAATTTCAGGTGAATCTGAGTTATCCTCACATAAATTGAGAAACGGTAACCTAAGAAATGATGAGATAGAACAAATTCATGCAAAAATTGGTGGTTTAACAGAGGCGCCAATCTTTATTGACGACACTCCAGGTATTTCGGTATTTGAGTTAAGAGCTAAAGCTCGTCGTTTAAAATCTCAGCACGATATTCAGTTATTATTGGTAGATTACTTGCAACTGATGACCGCAGGTGGCGATGGTAAAGGCGGCGGAAACCGTGAACAAGAGATTTCAACTATTTCTAGATCCTTAAAAAGTATTGCTAAGGAATTAAACATTCCAGTTATTGCGCTATCTCAGTTAAGTAGAGCGGTTGAATCTCGTGGTGGTGATCGAAGACCTCAACTTTCAGATTTACGGGAATCGGGTTCAATTGAGCAAGATGCAGATATGGTAATGTTCATCAACAGACCTGAATATTATGGTTTAACAGAGGATGAAGACGGAAACTCTACCCTAGGCGTTGCCAATATTATTATTGCAAAACATAGAAACGGTGCCGTTGGAGACGTGCAGTTGAAGTTTACTTCTAAATTGGCAAAATTCTCCGATTTAGAAAAGTTTGACTACGACGAGAATAAATCTTTCGGAGAACTTCCAGTGAACGATGAATTTGATTCTGACCGACCAAGTGGCAGCATTACTATGCCATCTAGAATGGACGACGATTTTGGCGATGACGATGATGCTCCTTTTTAGCTTTTAAGTAACTTAGCTAAATAACTAAAAGGTAGTATGAAAAAATTTGGCTTCTTTGTTCTTCTCGTTTTTTTCAGTGTATCAAGTTTTGCTTCTTACCTACTTATTCCTATGGATGAGAGTCAGAAAAATCACTTGAAAGCCTATGGAATAGCATATTGGTGCTTGGAAAGGAATGTGGAAGTTCAATGGCTTCTTAACTATCGAGGAGGCTCTTTTATGATGAAAAGCGCCAAACCCATACAAGATGAAATGCTCATTCGCGGAGTTTCTTATGAAATCATTCCTGAGGCCAAGTCTACCGCAATATTAGCTGAAATCGCCAATCCAGAAAGCAACACCGATGTTGTAAAACTGCAAAAACCACCAAAAATGGCTGTATATTCCCCTTCCGGCAAACAGCCGTGGGACGACGCAGTGACGCTTGTTTTAACCTATGCAGAAATTCCTTACGAAGTGATATACGACAAGGAAATCATTGAAGGAAACCTTCCTCTTTATGATTGGTTACATCTTCATCACGAAGACTTTACAGGTCAATACGGTAGATTTTATGCCAATTACAAAAATGCAGGCTGGTACAAGCAGCAAGTTCAAGACAATGAAGAAATGGCCAAACAATTGGGCTTTACAAAAGTTTCTGATTTAAAACTGAGTGTAGCATTAGAAATAAAAAAGTTCACTGCCGGCGGCGGCTTCTTATTTTCCATGTGCTCAGGAACCGACTCTTACGACATTTCTCTTGCAGCCATGGATATTGATATTTGCGAAAGCATGTTCGATGGCGACGGCAGCACGCCAAATTACAATTCAAAGCTTAACTTTTCTAACACCTTCGCTTTTGAAAACTTTACGTTGAAAACAAATCCAAACGAGTATGAGTTTTCAAACATAGATGCCACGCCTTTCCACATTAGAACACCTGAAAATAGAGATAAATTTACCCTCTTTGAATTCTCTGCAAAGTGGGACCCTGTGCCTACCATGCTCACTCAAAACCACACCAAAATTGTGGATGGCTTTATGGGCCAAACCACTGCATACGATAAACGTTTTATAAAGTCAGATGTGCTGATTCTAGGAGAAAACAAATCGCTAAACTCTGCGCGCTACATACACGGTTCATTTGGCAAAGGCACTTGGACGTTTTACGGAGGGCACGACCCAGAAGATTACCAGCACTTTGTGGGAGACCCTCCAACTGATCTTAACTTGCATTCAAACTCTCCAGGCTATCGGTTAATTCTGAACAATGTTCTATTTCCCGCTGCGAAAAAGAAGAAGCAGAAAACCTAATTCTGTTTTTTAAAACCTATTTCTGAATAACGTTTATTGCTTTAAAACCTTCTGGCTTGCTTTCCAAGTGGCGCCAAACAAATTCAACATGTAAATTCCCGAAGATAACTCTGTTGTGCTGAGCGCTATAGTTTGTACGTCATCACTCCCCTTTATTTGAGCAGTTTTAACCGTTTTCCCAAACATATCTATCCATTGAATTTCAATGATTTCAGACATGGGCTGTGGTAGTTCAACAAATACTATTTCTCCAGATGTTGGATTTGGATACACTTTGAAAGATTTCATTTTACGATTACGTTCCGCTACACTCGTATTTCGATTGTTTAAATAATTCTCAGCTTCCTTAAAAGCGTTCACTCCTACCTCAATTCCCATTAATCGCCCAGGAATATCATCAGCTGGAGGGTGAATTCCACCCCAAATACGCGAAAGGCTGCATTGATCAGAAGCATCTCTATACGTTGCCCATTGAAGAACTACATTCACACTCGGACCTTTTTCAAACACTAAAAAACTGTCTTTGGGTGCATGAAACTCGCCCACTCCTCCCGGGAAATACTCATTTCCCGTAAAAAGGGTTAGAACTTCTGCGGCCGCTCTTGAAAAGGTAGAATGGCCAGAGACATAACCTGCAAAAGGCGGTGTGATAAAGGTTGGTCGCTGATAAGGCCACCAATTTCCTGCAAGAATCCAATCCACTCCTGCTGAATCAGTTTGGGGATTTGTAATATAAGAAGGCCCTTTCCATGCTCTCAACTTAATTTTATTCAAATTCTCATTATTCACTCCTGCGAGTGGATCTCCAGCTTCAACCAATTCAATAAATCCGCTATCAAGCAAAATACCGCCAGGATGATAGGATGGCAAACTGCTGTCAGAACTTTGCCCCTTTTCCGCCATATAGCGAATTGCAGAGATTGGACGAATGTAATCGTACCAACCCTTATTGCTCCAAGCAGTAATTGCCGCATCGTGCATCGCTCCTGAGAGACAGAAATATGATTTTACATCCCATTCTAAATCGGTTAATGTTGGCCCTTGTCCTTTAAATTTTTTAATCAGTAAACTATCGTCGCTCACCTGATTTAAAATGGTAAACCAATGACCGGGAGGCGTTTCTGAATCTGGACCGTCGGCCCAAAACTCTGCGAGAACTCTTGCATAGTCTGCCCTAGGAACGACCTGAGCTGCATAAGGCATTCCTGTGGAAGGATTTGTTGTTCTTCCCACCCCGTAATCTCCCCCTTCTATTTCATTGTAAAACGTGCGTAATTGAGCAATTGAAGTAGGAAAAGATTGAACGTTACCAATGGATGCAGGTGAAATGTCCCACATGGTTGTGTCAGCAGGTTCTAAATGAGAGGACCATTTAGAAACAAGTCCGAAATTCCACTTGTATTCTTCTGACAAACCGCCTGTTATCATGGTATCTAAATATGGCGGTGCACCATGATTATAAAAGACATTATAGTCGTTACCATTTCTTCGAAACGTAGTTAAGTTACTATCCTTTAAGGCGAATGCATGCACATCTCCCCATTCGGGACTTAAAAAAGCAGGGATTGCTCCCGGAATCGTATTTCCACTTTGGTCAATAAACGTTTCAAAGGCCAAGGGTTGCCATCTGTTTGGATCAACTAAACTTGGGTTCCCTTCTGCAATTGGAATCAATGGCGCATTGATCGGACGATAAAATTTATTATCGTATTGATTCACTTCATTTGCTCCATCTTGTAAACCAAAGCGTATTAAATTATGAGCTATGTAATTGCCAAGCGCTGCCGGATTCCCTGACTCATAATTCAAGGAGGTATCTGTCTCATCGTAGCCCAAACGTTGCAATAAATCCTGAAAACGTGGTAAGGAAGAATCTGCGCCAGGTGAGTCTTTGAATCGGTGCATTAACAACCTAAAAGCCGCAAAGCTCATCGCCTCTTCTTGATATTGTTCTTTCTGACTTGAAGGTGGTAAATTGATTTCATTAAATGGGCAAGGGAAACCGTGAACTGTTTTTCCTAAAAAGTAAGTACTCGTTGTAGTATCATATGCTGCCCAAGAATCATACATAGCAACAGATACATGAAATAAATTTCTTGCATGAATGGTTGGCCTTGCAAAATCCTCCCTAATCGCCTGAAGCAAAACCTCGTTCCATTTCCTTGCAACAGATTCGTTTGCAGCCAACTTTGAAGAGACTAGCAAACAACCAACCACGAACAGCATGCACAAATGTGTACTGATTTTAACGTTTAATGAGATTTTCAACCTATTTTGAGACATAAAGAGACCGGTTTCCTGTATAACCAAAACTACAAAACAATCAAACAACGGCAACGTGCAAGGAGTTGTTGACTCTATTTTTTTAAAACAACACAGTTGTAGCAGGGAAAAAGTTGGGTCAACTAATGTTTTGAATTGAGCTACGCTATTCAACGTAGAGAATTACGACGATTCCCCTATATGGACCATCAATGGTTGGAAATACATTTGTTAAAACTTTTAAAACAAACAATTATGAAAGCCAAATTATGCCTTATTGCCCTAGCAGCTGTATTCTCTTTAACCTCTTGTGAAAAAGATGAAGACGACCAACCAGCTCCAATCGTAAACACTGACCCAACTCCAATGCCCGACCCTGCTCCAAATCCAATTGTTTTTGATAATTATGCAGGTTCTTTGATAGCAGTGCAGTCGGAATCATCAACTATTGCAGGAACCATTAACATTGGAACAGCAGTTGGTGCGTTTGTTGACGCAAATGGCAACTCCATAAGTGTTGGAGACATCACTTGCGAAGGTCAACAACTGAGCATGGCAGGTAATAATGCCTATACGTTTACTCCAGGTTTGTTAAGCCCAACTGGCATTGCATTTTCTGGTGCTGTAAATTGGGAAATTACCGGAGGAAACGGTATACCAGCTACATCTTTTGAAAACACTGATGGATTTCCAACAGTAGGTGCTATTTCAAGTGGAGCTACTGTAGATAAAAGTGAAGGTTATACCTTAACAACTCCTTCTATTTCAAATGCAGATTCAGTTATTTTCATGGTAGGGAATGTGATTAAAGTAAGAGCAGGTTCAACCACCTCTTATACGTTCACTCCCTCTGAACTTAGCCAACTGCAAAATGGAACAAGTGTGGCTTCTATTGCTCCATACAATTTTAGAACTGCTTTCGCTACAACGGACGGAAATGTTTACGCAGTGAACGAAAAAGTAGTTCAAATAACAGTGAACATTCAGGATTAGAAATAAAGATAAATTTATGAAAAAGGCACTCGTTGAGTGCCTTTTTAGTTTTGGGGAGGATTTTTTCCAAACCTCTTCCCAACTTGGGTGTTACAAAGGCATGAAAAGTTTTAGTAAAGAAGAAATAAAAGCCTTAGATAAAATTTATCGCCTCAACTTAATCAATTCATTGAGTGGTTACAAGTCGGCGAACTTAATAGGAACTAAAGGAGAACACGGAGAAAATTTGGCCATTTTTAGTTCCGTTGTTCACTTGGGTGCAAATCCGGCATTATTGGGCTTAATCATGCGCCCGGCAACTGTTCCTAGAAACACTCTCACCAACATGAAACTGAGCAAACAGTTCACCATAAACAGTGTAAGTGAAGCAATCATAGAAAAAGCACATTATACTTCTGCTAACTTTGATGAAGGAATTTCTGAATTTGAAGCTTGTAAATTAACGCCTGAATATCTTGGCGAGTGTAGTGCACCATTTCTGCTCGAAAGCAAATTGAAGATGGCCATGAAGTTGGAACAAATAATTGATATCGAGTTAAACGATACCATGTTAATTATTGGATCTATTCAGCAAGTTTATGTAGATGAAGCTGCCCTTTGCAACAACGGACAAATTGACTTAAATACATTAGAAACAGTTACCATATCAGACTTAAATAGATACCATAAGGTTTCAGAGGTGGCAAATTTTCCCTACGCTAGAGTTTCCGAATTACCTGATTTTAATTAGCACCATTGGAGTAAAACATAAAAGGCCTCCGCAAGTAAAACTCGTGGAGGCCCCTTACCCTAATTTAATTGGTTAATTAGAACTTAAATTTCTCTCCGTCAACTTTTGGATCCAACACTACTTTTTCAACTTTTATTTCCATTTTTTGTGGACCAATGTTTCTTAAAATCTTATGCGGAATCATAATTTTCTTTACCGCTTTGTAATCAGAATATAAGGCTTCAGCCGTTCCGTTTTCATCTGTTTCTTGAGAAAGAATCAAGTAACCTGAATTTACAGCGTAAAAGTTAGTCATAACATCTCCGCTTGGCTTGGTAATTTTTACCACATAAACCTCTTCATCATTTTGTATGTCAATTCCTTTCAACTCTAACTTGTAGTTTCCGGTTAAATAATCAGCCTCAGGAAACATTGTCGTTTCAACAGCCATATCTTTGTTTTTATCCTCTTCAAAAGGAGTTGCTTGTCCACCTGCAATCATGGCTCCTTTTTCACCATCAAAAACAATCTTCTGCATTACGTTTCCGTTCAACGCAATTTCAGTTATTGATTTGTTGGGAGCAGCAGCTACAGTTGTTATCGTGAAAGGCATTCCTTGCATGCTCGCACTCATTTCAGTCTTCATGCCTTTTAGCTTCGACCAATTTTTAGCACCACCAACTGCGTCAATGTATGCATTAATAACTGCCTTCGCATCCACTCCTTGAGGTGCTGGCTTCAATGTATTTTCTGTTGCTCTGTCTCCGTTAGAGTCCATTAAAATCACCTTTCCACCCGGTGCAAAAGCCTTCACTTTTTCTAAAATCTCTTCTTTATTTCCTACAATTACAATGTAACCATTCGAAGGATTAATGTATTTCTGAGATGCAGCTTTAACATCTTCTAAACTAACCGCGGCAACGTTCTTCAAATAATTGACATAATAATCTTTATCCAAGCCATACTTTTCAATGTTAATGGCATAACGCGCTTTCGTTTGAGCATTTTCTAAGCCAATTGCAAATGTGCCTGCTCGGTACTTTTTAGTGGTTTCTAACTCATCGGCAGTTATGTTGCCTTTTCGCATGTTATTGATTTCTTTCATCATTTCAACCAATGCACTATCGGTAACCTCGTTTCGAACTTTTGCAGAAGCGATAAAGTCTCCAACTAATTCATCTGAACCTATGCTTGATCTTGCTCCATACGTATATGAGTGAGCTTCTCTTAAATTCAAGTTTAATTTAGAAACAAATCCACCACCCAGAATGCCATTGGTAATGTTTGCCTTAATTGCGTCTTCGCTACCTGGTTTTAAATCGATTATGTTCACGGCAGAAATAACAGACTGAACGGCTCCAGGCTTATCCACTAAAACTACTTTCATTGTTTTAGGAGCCTCGGGCATATCGTAAGTGTGAGTTGGTACTTCTCCCTTTTTCCAATCGCCAAAATACTTTGTAATTAATGCTTTCGCTTCTTTTACATCAATGTCTCCAACAACTGCCATGTAGGCTAAATTTGGTTTCAGGTAAGAATTGTAATACGCTTTAACATCTTCGAGTGTAATATTCTTTAATGTCTCTTCTGAAGTTAACTCCCCATAAGGGTGATCTTTCCCAAATAACAAAACACTTTGAACGTTACTCGCTATTGCATCCGGGTCATCTTTTTCAGTTTGCTTTCCAGAAATGTATTGCGTTCTTAATTTCTCTAACTCTTCTTCTTTAAAATCTGAGTTTTTCAACACATCAGACATGATGTCTAATAATTTCTCTTGGTGCTTTTTCAGAGAAGATCCAAACACAGAACCAGCTGAAGTAAAGAAGGTAGCTCCCATGAAATCAACTTCAAAATTCAATTCTTCTTTGGTTCTATTTGTTGTTCCTTTCGATAATAAATCTCCGGCAATTTGGGCAGCCCCGGCTTTATCACCTTCAACTATTGGATCAATGTCAAATTGCAATGAGAATGAAACCTTAGGCAACTTATGGTTTTCAACTACAAATACTTTCAGACCGTTCTCTAATGTGAATGATTGGGTTTCTCCCAATTCGATTTTAGGAGCAGGCCCTGGTTCAGGCATTTTGCTTCTGTCAACTTGCGCAGTTACAGCACCACACAACAAAAGCATTATTATACTATTATATATTTTTTTCATCTTAAAATTTCTTTCTAGTAACTAATTAGTTTGCTTGTTGTGCCTTTGGTAAGTAATACAACACAACTCTATTCTCCTTTGTCAAGTATTTTTGAGCAACTCTTCGAATGTCTTCCTTTGTAACTTTCATGTAACGATCTATTTCGGTATTCACCAAATTTGCGTCGCCAAAGTATACGTGGTAGTTTGCCAAATTCTCTGCTAAACCTTGTACACTTGAATTTCCGCTAATGAAATCATTTTCTACTTGATTTTTCAATTTTTGAAACTCTAAATCAGAAATTAACTCTTCTTTTACTCTTGTTGTTTCAATATCCATAGCTTCTTCTAATTCCGTTGGCTGAACTCCCATGTTGGTAATGCCAAACATTAACGCTAATCCCGGATCTTCTGTAGGAAGTGGAAATGCTCCAACAAATAAAGCTTTTTGCTTTTCGTCTTTAATTACTTTTTGAAAACGAGAACTTTCTCCCTGAGACAATAATTGAGAAAGCATGCTCATAGCATAATAATCTTCAGTTCCTTGTCCCGGCATATGGTAGCCCATTACTACAGCAGGTAATTGAATGTTGTCATAAACCGTATCTCTTACTTCTGCTGTCTTTTTAGGCTCAACAATTGTTGGTCTTGGAATGGCCTTTGTTCCCTTTGGAATTGTTCCGAAGTATTCATTGATCCATTTTTTTGCTTGCGGAATATCAATGTCACCTGCAATTGATAGTGTTGCATTGTTTGGAACGTAGAATGTTTTGTAAAAATCCATGAATTCAGATAACTCAGCTTTGTTAATGTACTCAGGAGATCCACCCGGAGTCCATCTATAAGGATGCTCAACGAAAGCATGTCCAAAGGTTTCATTCAAAATTGTTCCATATGGTGTATTTTCATTTCGCTGCTTCAACTCTTCTTTTACAACCCCTCTTTGAGTTTCTACACCTTCCTGATCAATTTTAGCGTGAAGTAACCTTTCAGATTCTAACCACAGGGCTAATTTCAATTGATTCGATGGAAGTATTTCAAAGTAATACGTTCTATCAAAAGAAGTATTTGCATTTAGCACCCCCCCATTTCCTTGTACAATTTTGAAAAATTCCCCTCTACCGATGTTTTCTGAACCTTCAAACAATAAATGTTCAAAAAAGTGAGCAAATCCTGTTCTGCTTGGGTCTTCATTTTTAGAACCTACATGATACAAAACAGAAACCGCTACAATTGGTGTAGACTTATCTTGATGCAATATAACGTGCATGCCATTGTCTAAGTCGTATTCAACAAAGTCAATTTTGTTTGATTGCTTTTGGGCAAAACTACCGCTAATTGCAAATAGCGCGCTCAAAGCAAGTACTATTCTTTTTTTCATAGAGTTTTATTTTTTAGAAGTTCGAAATTACAAAAAGATGCACACCAACAACTGTTTTATACATTATAGGTTCATTTGGATTATAAATGGACTCCAAGTTTTGTTTATGTTCTTTTTATTTCTATCTTCATAACATTAATAATTAATCCATTTTGCGGCATGAAAAATATTTTTACCCTTATTCTGTTAGCTTCTACACTCACCTTTTTTGCTCAGACAACTAGTGGCGGCCCTGATAACTTTGGTTATACCTATAAAAATTCAGCTCACCCCACAGGTCCAAGTTTTCAATGGTTCGAAATATCTCAGATTGGAACTATTATTACGGGCTTAGCAGATGATAACTTTGTAGGACCGTACACCATTTCAGGTTTTCCTTTTTATTCCGGAAATCCTACAAACTTATACATAGGTTCAAATGGCTACATTTCTTTTGCCCCTGCAAACATTGCATCTACAAATGCGCAATTCCCTGCAATTCCAAGCAGCGCAGGAGCAAATCATTTTATTGCTCCACTCTTAACTGATTTATCATTTGCAGGTGCAACAAATCCTGCTTCTTGTTTTTTCTATAACTCAGGAGACACGATCTGCATCACTTTTGAAAAAGTACCTTTTTGGATCAATAACGCAACTCAATTTGGAGGAGAAAACACCTTTCAAGTTATTTTAAATAAACGTGATTCCTCCATTACCATTAACTACAAAAGACAGGTTGGCTTACCAGACCCAACATACAACATCAACTTCTTGTCCATTGGTATTGAAAACAGCACCGGCAACGATGGTTTGCAGTATTACCGAGGAACTACTTTCCCAACAGATAGCACAAGCATTAGATTTGAGTATCCTAACATTGTTCAGTCTATTACAGATATAGCAGTAGACTATGTAGACAATGAAGGAAATGCAGGAAAATTTCTCGCCTTGAACGGAAGTTATACCCCTGTTGCCTCGGTGAAAAACAACGGTAACACAAACGTTAATTCTAGTATTTCAGTAACAACAAGAATTATAGATCCTGTTGGAATAACAGCTTATACCAACTCCTTACAAATCGATTCATTACAACCAACTGTCGATTCGCTTAAAAGCTTTACCCCATTTTCTCCTTTAGTTGCAGGAAAATATACTGTACAAACTTATATTAACAGAGTAACGGGAGATGCGGCAAGTTCTAACGACACGAGCGAATTCTTATTGAAAGTAGTTGACACCACTCAATCTCCAGTTATTCTAGATTATAGTGACGGCGTAAGTGGATTAGGAATAGGCTGGTCAGGCGGAAATGGCGGTTGCGGAGTTTACATTGAACCTCCATATTACCCAGCTAGAATTGTCGCTGCCAATTATTACATTACTACAGTTGGAAATCCAGCTTCGGGATTTCATAGCATTATTCTAGACGATAATGGAAGACAAGCCGGACAAGGAACTATATTAGACTCCACTTTTGTAGATGTTGTTAATATAACTCCGGGCGCATACAATAGAGTTCCTTTAGCTACTCCTATTGTAGTAAATAGTGGTGGTATTTACCTTTATTGGCTAATGGATGGGGCAACCGTTAACTTAGGACGAAGTTTTAGCAGTCCTGCTTCTCAGCAGACTTATGAAATTATTTTTGGCTCATGGTCTGAATACAGAGACAAGCTGACGCAAGATTTCTTGATGAATGCAGAAATTACTCCATTAGCGACCAGTATAAACGAAACAAGTATTGAAAAAATTGGAAAACTCTACCCCAACCCAAGTAACAACAATATTAGAGTTGACGTAGAGAATACTCAGCTAGAAAACATTGAGGTGATAGATGTGACAGGAAAAACAGTAAACGCAAAAATTATTCGCTATTCTGACCACATTGAAATTCTAAGGTCTAATCTAAAAGCTGGGACTTACTTTTTAAGAGTAGGAAAACAAACTCAAGCTTTTATTTGGGCGGATTAAGCTTCAAAGACCAATCCATCATAGGCAATCTGAACGTGAGAAGGTAACTCCTTTTCCGTTTCAGCGTGTCTGCCCATCAAATGACTAATGTGTGTTAGATAGGCTTTTTTAGGCTTTAATTCTTCAATTAATTCAAGTGCTTCTTCTAAATTGAAATGAGAAATGTGAGTTTCTTTTCTCAATGCATTTATAATTAATGTATCCAACCCAATTAATTTCTTCTTTTCTTCTTCGTCAATGTAATTGGCATCGGTTACGTAGGCAAAATTGTCAATTCTAAAACACTTTACAGGAAGCTTATAATGCATTACGTTAATTGGTTGTAATTGTATGCTGGCAGCTGTAAAAGGCTCGTCGTTAATCGTGTTTAAATGTATTTCAGGAACTCCAGGATATTTATTCTCTGCAAAAACGTACTCAAATTCTCTTTTTAATGCTATTTGAACTCTTTCTGTGGCAAAAACCTCCATTTCCTTGCCCTTGTTCATAAAGTTAAACGCTCTTATATCGTCTAAGCCAGCCACGTGATCTTTGTGCTCGTGCGTAAAAACAACAGCATCTAGTTTCATCACTTTTGCCCGCAGCATTTGTTCCCTAAAATCGGGACCAGTGTCAATTACTATCGTTGAGTTATCTTTTTCAACAAGAATAGAGCACCTTCTTCGATAATCTTTTGCATCGGCTGATGTGCAGACGTAACATTCACAACCTATTACCGGAACTCCTTGCGATGTTCCGCTTCCGAGTACCGTAATTTTCATATTATTTGTTGTATATATTTGACAAAACCTCTACCGTTCGGTCAACATCAGCTTTGGTATTAAAACGTCCAAATGAGAAACGAACTGAAGGGCGATCCATTGGCGCATTTACGCCACGAAGTACGTGAGAACCAATGTTTGAACCAGAAGAGCATGCACTGCCGCCAGAGACACTAATCCCCTCAATGTCTAAATGATATAAAAACATTTCATCCACATCAGACGATGGAAAACAAACATTTAATACAGTATATAAGGAATCAGTTGATTCACTGTCGCCATTAAAACTGACTCCCGGAATGGCTTCCTTCAGTCGCTCAATCATGTATGATTTTACAGACTGAATGGACTGTTGGTGGCCTTCCACATCCTCATATGCCAATTCTAATGCTTTTGCTAAACCAACGATACCGTAAATATTCTCAGTTCCTGCGCGCATGTTTCTTTCTTGTGCGCCACCGGTAATCATTGGTTTCAGTTGCACGTCGCTTGACATGTATAAAAACCCAATGCCTTTAGGACCGTGAAATTTATGTGCAGCGCAGGTGGCGAAATGCAAGTTCACATCTTGAAAGTCGAATGCATAATGCCCCATGGTTTGAACCGTATCTGAATGAAATAAAGCATCGTGTGCTTTGCACAATTCACCCACTTGTTTAAGCGGAAGTTTTGTTCCAATTTCATTGTTAGCGTGCATTAAACTCACCAAGGTCTTCCCTCCTTCTTTCAACAATTCTTCAAGGTGATTTAAATCTATCTTTCCTTTGTTGCAAACATTTACCAAACTAAGCTTTATTCCTCGCTCGTCTCTCAACTCTTCTGCGGTATGCAACACAGCGTGATGTTCTAGACCTGATGTAATGATGTGATTCACGCCAAGGTCTTCCACGCAACAACGCAAAATCATGTTATCAGCTTCAGTTCCTCCTGAGGTAAAGAAAAATTCAGATGGACTTGCGTTAAAAAAAGAAGCTACTTTTTTTCTTGATCTTTCGATTACACTTCTTGCTACTCGGCCATCTGAATGAATAGACGAAGGATTCCCAAAATTTTCACTTAACACAGGAATCATTGCCTCAACCACTCTTGGATCTACAGGTGTAGTTGCAGCATTGTCTAAATAAATGTTCTTCATCTATTTGGTATTATGATTTAATAATCTCTTTTATGTCTTCAATTATCTTCATTGCAAGGCGATTTGCAGTTGTCTCAGACTCACTTTCAGAGTAAATTCGAATAATGGGCTCAGTATTTGACTTTCTCAGGTGCACCCATTCTTTGTCAAATTCAATTTTCACCCCATCAATTGTATTTACAGGTTGTTTCTTATACTTCTCGTGAATTTTAGTCAACACCAAGTCCACATTAATTTCAGGCGTTAATTCGATTTTATTTTTTGAAATAAAGTAGGAATTATACGTTGAACGAAGTTCTGAGCAAGCCTTTTTTGTTTTGCCGTTAAAGGTAGCTAAATGTGACAAAAACAAGGCAATTCCTACCAAAGCATCTCTACCATAGTGAGAAGCTGGGTAAATTACTCCTCCATTTCCTTCTCCACCAATAATGGCGCCTACTTCTTTCATTTTGTCTACCACATTTA
The DNA here is from genome assembly GCA_905479325.1 of uncultured Flavobacteriales bacterium. Classification (GTDB taxonomy): domain Bacteria; phylum Bacteroidota; class Bacteroidia; order Flavobacteriales_E; family Vicingaceae; genus NORP294. The sequence goes on along the minus strand of CAJQLW010000081.1, from coordinate 7,116 downwards.
CTTCACCAACAGAAGAAGCAAAATAATCACAGCCGTAACTCTCTGTTACATCTCTTAATGCTCGTGTAGATGAAAGGTTACTCACAGTTGAGCCTTTTGTGTGCTTTAAAACATAATCAGCAACTGCAACTAAGGTATATTCTTCTCCAAACATTTCTCCATCTTCAGACACTAACGCCAAACGGTCAACATCTGGGTCAACAACAATACCTAAATCAGCATTGTGCTTTTTAACTGCAGCGGAAATTTCTGTTAAATTTTCTGGCAGTGGCTCAGGGTTGTGCGGAAAATGTCCGTTTGGTTCGCAATACAACTCTACCACTTCAGTTACGCCTAATTCCTTCAACAACATTGGTAAAACAATTCCACCGGTAGAATTTACACAGTCGATGACCACCTTGAAATTCTTTTTGGTAATCGCTTCCTTGTTCACCAATTCTAAACCTAATACATGCTTAATGTGCTTCTCAAAATAGGTGTCGTTTTGAATATATGTTCCTAATTTACCTACTGTTTGATATTTTGCAGAACCACTTTCTGCAATGGAAAGCAAGTTAGCTCCATCTTCTGCAGAGATGAACTCTCCTTTTTCATTCAATAACTTTAATGCATTCCACTCTTTTGGGTTGTGACTTGCGGTCAAGATTATTCCACCATGAGCGCCTTCCATGGGAACAGCTATTTCAACCGTTGGAGTGGTTGACAAACCAATATCAATAACATTTATTCCCAAACCTTGTAGCGTTCCAACCACCAAATAGTTTAGCATTTGTCCGCTAATCCGTGCATCTCGACCAATTACAACCTTCAGTGTCGCTGTAACGTCGTTTCTGCTTTTTAACCATTGTCCATACGCCGAAGCAAATTTTACAATGTCTTCTGGAGTTAAATTTTCTCCCACAGAACCACCAATTGTTCCTCTAATTCCTGATATTGATTTAATTAATGTCATCTAGCTCTAAAATTTGGCACAAAATTAGCCATTTTTGACGCCTATTTTGGCTCATTAAAGAGCGAGTTATCAAAATTTTGCTAAAATTATTTTCATGAAATAAACAAGTAATTCTTGTTAATTTCTTTGTGAATAATAATAGTTAACCGACCTTTGCCGACCTTTTATTTTTACAATCTTTGTTAGAAGGCAATTAGATGAACGATATGGAAAATGAATTTGATTTTTCTTTTGAAGATGGTATGGATATTACGGCTACCGTTGAAAAATTCGAGTCCATGTTGAGCGAAAGAAAGAATCTTTTCTTCGACGTTGAGGAGTTTGAAAATCTCTTAGAATTTTACAATTCCAAAAGCAATTTCAAAAAATCACTGCACGTTGCAAAAGCCGCCTTGGAACAACACCCAAGTTCAGCCTCTCTACTTGTGAGTGTAGCGCAGTTGTACGCAAGTATTCACAAACCGCAAGAGGCACTTAAGTTTTTGAATCGCTCAGAGGCCATTGAGCCATTTAACTTTGACCTTTTTTACACCAAAGCAGGCATCTTTAGTCAGTTGCGCAAATCAGAAAAAGCAATAGAGAATTACAAAAAAGCACTTAGTTTTTCTGAGCATTATGAAAAAGAAGACATTTTGCTACAATTGGCTTTTGAATATGAGAACATGGACAAGCACGACGAGGCCATTGAATATTTAAAAGAAATTCTTGAAGAAAATACTGAGAATGAAACTGCTTTGTATGAGCTCGGTTTTTGTTATGACATAGCAGAAAGAATGGAAGAAGGTAAAACCTACTTTCAATCTTTTGTGGACAAAACGCCCTACTCATACATTGGATGGTACAATTTAGGCATCACTTACTCTAAACTCGATTTGTTTGAGAAGGCAATTGATTGCTATGACTTTGCCATCGCCATTAAAGAAGATTTTTCTTCAGCCTACTTTAACAAAGCGCACTGTTTAAACCAGCAAAAGAAATACGAAGAAGCATTACAGGTTTTTAATGAAACCTTGCAATTTGATACCGAAGATGCCCTTTGCTACCACTACATGGCGGAAAGTTTCGAAAAGTTGGAAGAATACACAAAGGCAATTTCTTTTTACAAAAAAGCGCTTACGTTCGATGAGTTTTTAGCTGACTCTTGGTACGGAATAGCGGCTTGTTACTTTGAAATGGGCAGAGAATTAGATGCCATTTCTTACGTTAGAAAAGCCATCAAATTAGACGAATTTAACCCAGAATACTTTTATCTTTTAGGAGAAGTCCAAGCTCAATTAGGTTTTCAAAATGAAGCGCTAGAAGCCTTTGAAACCGTTTATGATTTAGAGCCAGAAAACGACACGATTCTAATTGATTTAGCCAATACTTGCAAAGAATTGAACAACTTAGATGAAGCAATGAACTACTTCGTTCTTGGTGTTCAAAATCAACCTAACAATGGCAAGTTATTGTATAATTTTGTCGCGTTTTTATTGCAAAAAGGTGACATTATAAATGCTATGTTTTATTTGGACGTAGCATTAAAAAACCATTATAAAGAAAAAGACGAATTATTTGAAGCATACGAGGAGGCCAAATACCACCCCGAAGTAATTGATTTGTTGGAGTACTACAAAAAATAACACATGAATTTTAACCTACCACATATACCACACCGCACAACTGCACCCCGAGAATCTGGTCTTACCATGATGATGGACAAAGGCTTAAGTTGGAGACAAGCCGAAAACTTTGTTGATAGTTGCGCACACTTGACTGACCTTATTAAATTGGGGTTTGGTACATCTTACGTTAGTACAGATTTAGAGCGTAAAATAGAAATTTACCACAAAGCTGGAATGAAAGTTTACCTTGGAGGTACTTTATTTGAAGCTTTCATTATTCGTGGAATGTTCGACGAATACAGAGAGTTACTCCAAAAACTTAACTTGTCTACGGTAGAGGTGTCTGACGGTTCTATAGAGTTAGACCATGAATTAAAGTGCAGATACATTAGTGAATTGAGCAAAGACTTTACCGTACTTTCAGAAGTGGGCTCTAAAGAAGAAGGCATCTTAATTAGTCCGAATAAATGGATCAACATGATGTCGTCTGAATTAGAAGCAGGAGCTTGGAAAGTGATTGCTGAAGCCAGAGAAAGTGGAAATGTTGGAATTTACAGACCAAACGGAACAGCGCACGTTGCTTTGGTGAATAAAATTATTGCCAAAGTACCTTCAGAAAGTATTCTTTGGGAAGCACCTAAAAAGCCTCAGCAAGTTTGGTTCATCAAGCAATTTGGAACTAATGTAAACCTTGGCAACATTGGTCACGATGAAGTTATTCCTTTAGAAACGTTGAGAATAGGACTAAGAGGAGATACTTTTCATGATTTTTTACCTGCAGATTTAGCAAAAAAGAGCATATCATGAATTTTGTAGAGTTAGAAACGGAAGTTTTTAAAGCAGCAGTTGAGTCTAAAAAAGACATCTTTTTACTTGATGTTCGTGAAGAATATGAGTTTGAAGACGATAACATTGGAGGAACAAACATACCGATGGGCGAAGTGCTTTCAAAGGTAGACGAGTTTAAAGCCTATGATCACATCTATGTTATTTGCAAATCAGGGAAACGCTCACAAGCAATCGGATATCACCTTTCTAAAGCATTAAACAACAGCACCATTTATTCTTGTTGCGGAGGAATTCAAGCTTACACAGAACTTTCATGAGCAGAACAACAAAAGACTACATACTAATTGGCTTAAAAGGAATGGCCATGGGTGCTGCCGATATAGTACCGGGCGTTTCAGGTGGCACCATCGCACTTATCGCAGGGATTTATGAAGAATTTTTAAACTCTTTAAAATCGTTTAGCTCTGCCCTATTGGTGCTAAAAAATGATGGAATTAAGGCAACTTGGAAACACGTTAATGGAAATTTCTTAGTAGCACTCTTCGGAGGCATTGCCGTTAGCCTTTTGTCTCTCGTAAAATTTATTAAATACGCGTTAGTTGAGCATCCTATATTACTTTGGTCCTTCTTTTTTGGATTAATTATCGCATCCGTTTATTTTGTTGGTAAGCAAGTCAGCAAGTGGGATATTAAAAGTTTACTTGCCCTCCTTTTGGGAACTGTTGGTGTTTTTCTACTCACAAGTTTAGGCCCAGCTGAAACCCCAACCGACCTTTGGTTTGTATTCATTGCAGGTATGTTGGCCATCTGTGCCATGATTCTGCCAGGAATTTCCGGTGCATTTATTTTGGTTCTTTTAGGAAAGTATGCATACGTTATAGAAGCGCTGAGCGATTTTAAATTTAGCGTGATTATTACCTTTGGCTTAGGCTGTATTACCGGTTTGCTTAGTTTTAGCCACTTCCTTTCTTACATGCTAAAAAAACACTTTAACATTACCATTGCCTTGCTAACGGGTTTTATGATTGGTTCTTTAAATAAAATTTGGCCTTGGAAAAACACCTTGGAAACGATGATTGATCGGCATGGTGAGGTAGTTCCAAAACTTCAAGAAAATGTATTGCCTGCGAACCTTGAAATTGGAGAGCCACAAGTATTGTTCGCAGTGCTTTTAGCTGTTGCAGGTTTTGCCCTTATTTTTGGATTAGAACTCTTCGCTCAGAAAAAAGAAAGCGCTTCATGAAGCGTTACGGATTATTAGGCAAAGAACTCTCCTACTCTTTTTCAGCTAATTATTTCAGTGAAAAATTCAGCACAGAAAATGTGACCGTTGCCGAGTACCTCAATTTTGAAATTGACACGATTGAAACTTTCACAGAACTACTGGCACAAAATAAAAACCTTTCCGGCCTGAACGTTACCATACCTTACAAAGAGTCTGTTATTCCGTATTTAGATGAAATAGATTCTGTTGCAACAGCAATTGGAGCGGTAAACACGATTAAGTTTGAGGCACAGGGCCAACTCAAAGGATTCAACACAGATGTTATAGGATTTAGAAACAGTATAAAACCCTTTCTTGATCCGAATCACTCAAGAGCACTGATTTTTGGAACAGGCGGAGCATCAAAAGCCATTGCATACGTTCTAAGCAATTTAGGTATTCCTTTCTACTTCGTAAGCAGAAATCCCTCTTCTGCGAAAGAGATTAGCTACACTGACTTAGACTCTAGCTCCATTGAGTCCTTCCGATTTTTAATTAATTGCACGCCGCTGGGAACCTTTCCAAACGTAAATGAAATCATTCCCATTGATACCAATGCAATTGGAGCGAAACACTTGGTGTACGATTTGGTGTACAACCCCAAAGAAAGTAACTTGTTGAAAATTGCCAAACAACAAGGCGCAATTGCCGTGAATGGCTTATCGATGCTTAAAATACAAGCGGAAGAAAGTTGGAGAATTTGGAACGAATAAAAGGATGTTAATCTGAATACTTCCGAAAGAAAAAGTAAGAATTTGGTAACACTCAAAGATTGAAAAAAGGTCAACTTTACGATTCAATTAAAAAACAAATCAAATTGCCACTATTCAATCAAATAGAAGCTTTTATACACCAGCTTGATGCTCATTCTATTTCTACCAAGCGGAAAGAAGTGCTTCTATTGCTTATTGATTCAATTCAGCGGAAGATGGATGCTAATCAAGCAATCCGTTTAAACTTTATTTGTACTCACAATTCAAGAAGAAGTCACTTTGCTCAAATTTGGGCACAAACGCTCGCCAATTCGTTTAACCTTGATGTGGCTTGTTACTCAGGCGGAACTGAAGCAACGGCGATTTATCCAAAGGTGATTGAAACCTTAGAAAAAACAGGATTTGAGGTTGAAAAATTATCCAATGAGGCCAACCCAGTTTATGCCATTAAATTTGGTGAAGACGAAGAGCCTATCATTGGATTTTCAAAAAAAATAGATCACACATTTAACCCCTCTATCGGGTTTGTGGCAATAATGACTTGCTCGCAAGCCGACGTAGATTGCCCTCTGGTTTTAGGAGCAGACCAACGAATTAGCTTGCCGTATAACGATCCGAAAGCTTTTGACGAGACCGAATTACAAGCCGAAGAATACCTTAGAACGAGCCAACGTATTGCAACCGAAATGAAATATGTGTTCTCACAAATCCAAAAAAATAATGAATTCTAAAAAATTAGGTTTCCTAGATCGCCATCTTACTTGGTGGATTTTTGTAGCTATGGCCATTGGAGTTGGCATAGGCTACTTCGTACCCTCTTTTCCAACTATCGTTGAATCGATGAGCTCGGGAAGCACCAACATTCCCATAGCCATTGGCCTAATATTAATGATGTATCCGCCATTGGCAAAAGTGAACTACAGCCTTTTACCAACGGTTTTTCGTAATACAAAAATATTATCCATTTCATTGCTTTTAAATTGGGTAATTGGTCCGGTGTTGATGTTTGTTTTGGCCCTTACCTTTTTGCAAGATTACCCTGAATACATGGTTGGCTTAATTTTAATTGGCTTAGCGCGTTGCATTGCCATGGTTTTGGTATGGAATGACTTGGCAGAAGGAAGTGTAGAGTTTGGAGCCGGATTGGTTGCGTTGAACAGTGTATTTCAAGTATTTGCTTATAGCTTTTATGCTTGGCTTTTCATTACCGTACTTCCTCCCTATTTTGGATTTGAAGGCGCCATAGTTGACATATCCATTGGAACCATTGCAGAAAGTGTAGCCATTTATTTAGGAATCCCTTTTGCCCTCGGCATTATAAGCCACCAGGTGTTAATTAATTCTAAAGGAGAAACTTGGTACACCGAAAAATTCTTACCTCGCATTTCTCCCATAACATTAATTGCTTTGTTGTTTACTATTGCAGTTATGTTTTCCTTAAAAGGAGAGCTGATTGTAGAAATACCAAAAGATGTTTTAATCATTGCCATTCCGCTACTCATCTACTTTGGCATAATGTTTATAATTGGTTTCTTTTTTACCAAGGCCATGGGAGCTACTTACGACAAAACAGCCTCAGTAGCCTTCACCGCTGCCGGAAATAACTTTGAGTTGGCCATTGCAGTTGCCATTGCTGTTTTTGGGATAAACTCAGGGCAAGCTTTTGCCGGTGTTATTGGCCCATTGGTTGAAGTTCCTGCATTGATTCTATTGGTTCGTGTATCGTTTTGGTTGAAGAAGAAATACTTTTAAGTACAATGTTTGTTAAAATATAATTTCTGATTAATTCAATTA
>CAJQLW010000080.1 GCA_905479325.1 uncultured Flavobacteriales bacterium | reverse complement strand
ATACCTTCAATTATATTTAAATGAATTTGTTTATAAACTCAACCGAAGGTATTTTGGAGAGAAACTATTTGATAGGTTGATTATTGCGTCAATAATGAAATCTTAGGTGTGAATACGGATATTCAATATATTAATTATCTTTATTTAAAAAAGTGAAATCATTGCTTAAGATTTTATACACGCTATTGCTAATATCTCTTAACATTATTGCAACAGCACAAGTTTGCGATACTATCTTATCAGGACAACAAATGAACTGTAAAGATAAACTAGGCAAAAAGCAAGGAAAATGGATTACTGTAGATTACTGGTCACAAAATCCAGATACTTTCAGAACTCCATACATTTCAAGTCTAGGAGAGTACAAAAACAACAAGAAAAAAGGAGAATGGACTTACGTGCAAAGAAGTTCCAGCACAAATGTCAATATAACAGAAGTTTCCTATAGATCAAGAAACATTAAAGAGGTTATATATAACGACTATTCAACCGCCCATGTAAAAACTATATATAAAAAGAATTCTGTTATTAAAAAAGTATGTGCATCTAGAAATTATAAGTATTCCATATCGTATACAAAGGAAGGTAGAAGAATAAGAGGTCAATGTATCTTGGATCACTTTAGAAGTGATTATGTCCCTAATATTGATATTATTTGTGATAACGATAGTTGCTCCTTTGCCTTAAAAGGTGGATTTGTAATTTTAACATTCTTTGATACGAATACTGATTTTTTAGACTATCAACTTTTTAGACTAACGGGCGGTTTGTATGATAGAGAAATAATGAAATTAATCATGAAAGATCAAACCACTTATTAACCGTAAGGTAGTTATCTATAAAAGGAACTATTGCAAGGCAATTTTAACAGCCCCTAACTATTCAAGTGCTACACCAACCCCAACTTATACCTAAAGTAACACTTCGCTAAAATCAGGTACTTTTTACCGTCAGTAATTCGAATTCGTTCGTTTCGAATACGGTCTGCCGGAATGCCCTTTATTTTATCGAAAAGAGCGAGGTAATAGGAATAGGCAGTATATACCCCAAATTTTGAATTGCCTGGGAGGTCTTTTATTCCTTTGAATCCGTCTTGAAAGTCTTTTAAAATGTCTGCTTCAATTTCTTGTTTTTGAACATCGTTAAAACTTTCCATAGTAACTCCGGGAAAGTAGGTTCTGCCTTTGTCTTCAAAATCATCTTTTATGTCTCTTAAAAAGTTGATTTTCTGAAATGCTGCACCCAAGCGTTCGGCGGGTAATCTTAAGCGTTGATATTCTGATTCATCTCCTTTGCAAAAAACACGTAAACACATTAACCCTACAACTTCAGCTGAACCATAAATGTATTCTTCGTATTCGGCTCTGGTGTATTCTGTTTTACTCAGGTCCCATTCCATGCTTTTAATAAAAGCGTCAATGAGTGGTTGGTCTATATTGTACTCATTCACCACCCATTGAAATGAATGAAGCACAGGGTTCAGACTTAACTTTCGTTCAATGGCTAAATTCGTTTCTCGTACAAATTCGTTTAACAGCGCTTTTTTATCGTATTCGTGAAAGGTATCTACAATCTCATCGGCCAAGCGAACGAAACCGTAAATGGCATAAATAGCATCGTGAATCTCTTTTCCTAATGCGTTTATTCCCATAGAAAAAGAAGTACTATAACAATTCGTTATCACCTTGCTTGATTGCAAAGACGCCTCTTGATACAATGCCTTCATGAATCTAAGATAGTGTTTTTAAAACTTCCTTGGCGACAACTTGTCCAGAAACTAATGACGGAGGAACGCCAGGGCCAGGTGTGGTAAGCTGACCAGTGTAGAATAAGTTTTTGAGTTTTTTATTTCTCAGGTTTGGTTTTAAAATAGCCGTTTGCGTTAGCGTATTCGCCAAACCATATGCATTGCCTTTAAACGCATGATAATCGGCTTTAAAATCAGCATGAGCATAAGACTTCTTATAAATCACATGTTCTCGAATTTTTTGCTTGGTCAAACTTTCCAAACGTTCCATAACCATGTGGTAGTACTTCTCTCTTGTTTCTTCATCGTCTTTTAAATCAGGAGCCACAGGAACTAAAAGAAAGACGTTTTCTTTCCCCTCTGGTGCTACTGAATCATCGGTTATTGATGGCACGCAAACATAAAACAATGGGTTACTAGGCCATTGTGGGTCATCATATATTTCTATGGCATGCTGATCAAACGATTCGTCGAAAAACAAATTATGGTGACGAAGACCAGTTAGCTTTTTATCAACTCCCAAGTAAAACAGCAAACTAGATGGCGCCATTTTTCTGGTGTCCCAATATTTCTTTGTGTAATTGTGGTATTGAGCATCTAGCAAGTGCTTATCTGTATGATGATAATCTGCTCCTGAAATGAAGTGTGTTCCTTCAAAATCACCTTTTGTTGTAATGGCCTTTGAAACTTTTCCATCTTTAACCTCTAGTTTTTTCACCTCGCAATCTAGCACAAATTCTACACCTTTTTCTTTAGCCAAAGCTGTCATGCCCTCTACAATTTTGTGCATGCCGCCAAGTGGGTACCAAGTGCCTAACTTAATATCGGCAAAGTTCATTAAACTGTATAGTGCGGGGGTATCTTGAGGTTTTGCTCCTAAAAAAAGTACAGGAAACTCTAACAACTCAATTAATTTTGGGTGAGTAAAGTGTTTGCGAATGTGTTTGCTGATAGAGCTGAAAAGCTGCAGTTTAAATACTCCTGCAATTACTTTCCACTGTGCAAACTCTAAAATAGATTGACTTGGTTTGTGCACTAGGTCGTCCATGCCTACGCGATACTTGTATTCTCCTTCAGCCAAAAATTTATCTAATTCTGCTCCGCTGCCCTTCTCGTACTTTTCGAACAGTTCTTTTAGTTCATTGTACGCAGCCGGAATGTCAACAAACTCCTTATCTTGAAAAATTACTTGGTAGCTTGGGTCTAGTCGAACTAACTCGTAGTAATCTGAAACTTTCTTACCAAAACGCTCGAAATATGCATCGAAAACATCGGGCATCCAGTACCAACTTGGGCCCATATCAAAAGTAAAACCGGAGGCTGAGAATTGTCTGGCTCTACCTCCGGTTTGACTATTTTTTTCTAAAACGGTTACTTCTTTACCTTCTGTTGCTAGGCTGGTTGCAGCCGCTAGAGAAGAAAAACCTGAACCGATTACAATTATATTTTCAGTCACAGTTTGATTTGTGGTTAGTTGTTATGCAAAATCTTTCAAAGCATCTGTAAGCTTCTTTCTGGCTAGAAAAATACGGCTTTTTACAGTACCAATTGGCATGTTTAGTTCATCTGCAATTTCTTTGTACTTGTATCCATCAAAATGCATTTGAAAAGGAATTTTACATTCATCGTTCAAAGCGTCTACTGTTTTCAAAATGTCTTTATGATTATATTCTGAATCAGGTGTTACAGGAGACACCTTCTTTGTTGAATTCACAAAATAATCATCATCTGTGTTGTCCATGATGGTTCTTTTACGAACATTTCTTCTGTAGTTGTTTATGAAGGTATTCTTCATTATGGTATACAACCATGCCTTTAAATTAGTAGATTCTTGAAATTTATCTTTGTACTTGAGTGCCTTTAAAAAAGTCTCTTGCAGTAAATCTTCGGCATCTTCATTATCAGATGTTAGTTTTAACGCAAAATATTTAAGTGGGTTCTGAAAGGCGATTAACTGTTGGTTAAATTCTATTGCTGTCATAACTTAATATATTTTGGAATCGTTTTGTTTAACTATTATGACACAAATATAAACAAGATGTTGGTACAATTAAATTTTTTGTTCATTTTTTTGTTAAAGATGTTAAACAAAAAGAGCGTTAAACCATAACACTTTTACAATAAACAACTTGAGTGTTCTTAAAGAAGGCAACCTACAATCACAAGGCATTCACAATTAAACTGCGATTTAATTATAAATAAAAAACACTGATTACTAGAAATATAATGACATGCCGCGGAGACGCGATAGCAACCAAAAAAACAAACTTGGTGGGAAAAATGAAAATTAAATTACTTCAGAATAAGATGTGATCTGACGTACGTTTGGTGGATATGTCAAGTCAATGTCAGCTTGCAAGCGATTCACTAAGAAATAATTTTCATCTGCTTCACATTCCCCTAGTTGGTCTATAAGCTTTTGAATACCACCTTTTGGTCGAACAACTGTGTACGTCATGACCCAATTTGGCTTAATAACTTTAGATGCTTCTATGACCTGGCCGATTGGGGTAGATTGCCCGAAATAATATACTCGCACACCTGTTTTCTTGTACAAGTAAGCGAAATACAATAAGCCTAATTCATGATACTCCCCTTCCGGTAAGAACAAAATAACTTTATTAGAGTCCTCAGAATTATTGGGCAAAGCGTCAATCGCTGAAGATAATTTTTGACGAATAATATGCGTCATAAAATGTTCCTGAGCAGGCTCAACCTCATCAGTTAACCATAGGATTCCAATTTTTTCTAGAAAGGGGTAGACTACATTTATAAAAGTACCTTCAACGCCCAAATCATCATAATAGCTTTCTAAAAGAGAGTTGATCCTATCTTCGTCAAATTGAAGCATGGGTACAATTAAGTCATCTATTCTCTTCTGCTTTAGTAGGTCAGCATCTTCAACTTCTGATACAGCTTGCTTCAGCTGCTCATCATCCATTGAAACTATTTTGGAAATCTTGGTGCCGCTATTTGACAAAATAGTAACATTAAGAAGCTTTTTAAGATCTGAATCTGAATAATAACGAATATTTGTATCTGACCGATTAGGTTCAAATAAGTTATATCGCTTTTCCCAAATCCTCAATGTATGAGCTTTAATCCCTGATAGTCGTTCTAATTCTTTTATAGAATATTTTCTCATGTTCCTTAAACTACTTCTTTTATTTTCGAAATGATTTGGTTGATTCTAAAAAGAAACACTAGCACAACAAAAAGGTTCGATTAACAAAAATTATACTTTTTAAACTATTACACAACCTTACCGTTTAAATTTACATCGTGAAAGTTTCAGAAGAGTTATCGGAAAAAATAAAAGCTGCGCCAAAAAAGCCTGGTATTTATCAATATTACGATAAAGATGGGAAGTTACTTTATGTTGGCAAAGCTAAAAGCCTTAAAAGTAGAGTTGCTTCTTATTTCAATAGCGATTCGGGCAAGAGCGGCAGAATTAGGTTGTTGGTGAGTAAAATTAGAGATGTAAAATACATTCTTACCGATTCCGAAATGGACGCCTTGTTACTTGAGAACAACCTGATAAAAACACATCAGCCAAGGTATAATGTTATGCTCAAGGACGACAAAACATATCCTTGGATTTGCATTAAAAACGAGCCTTTTCCTCGAATTTTTAAAACAAGAACATTAATAAAAGACGGATCCGAATATTATGGGCCTTATGCTTCGGTGAGCATGATGAACACCATTTTGGATTTAATCCGAAAAAACTACAAACTCAGAACTTGTGCCTATCATTTAAGTAAAGAAAACATTGATAAAGGCAAGTTTAAAATCTGTTTGGAATACCACATTGGCAATTGCAAAGCACCTTGCGAAGACTTGCAGTCGAAAGAAGCATATGACCGGAACATTGACGAGATTAGGAACATTATTAAAGGAAATGTTAATGTGGTGAAAAACGAGTTGAAGGAGTCTATTAAGACAGCGGCGGCGGCATTAGAGTTCGAAGAAGCTCAAGTTTTAAAAGTTAAACTAGATGCGTTTGAAAAATTTCAATCCAAATCTACGGTAGTTTCCCCAACCATTCACAACGTAGATGTATTTTCGCTACTAGTAGACAATGACTTGGCTTACGTAAACTACATGAAGGTAAATAGCGGCGCTATTATTCAAGGTCATACACTAGAAATGAAAAAACGGCTCGAAGAAAGTCAAAGTGAACTCCTTGAAATTGCCATCACTGAAATGCGAGAACGATTTAAAAGTACCTCTAAAGAAATAATAGTGCCTTTTATTCCTGATTTTGAAATGGAAGGGTTATTTTTTCACCAACCGCAACGAGGCGATAAAAGAAAACTACTTGAGCTTTCAGAACGAAACGCGAAGTACTTTATGTTGGAAAGACGAAAACAACACGAGAAAGTAGATCCAGAACGACATACCAATCGAATTTTAGAAGGCATTAAAAAAGACATGCGCTTGCAAGCTTTACCCGTTCACATTGAGTGTTTCGATAACTCTAACATTCAAGGAACAAACCCTGTTGCAGCCTGTGTGGTTTTTAAAAATGCAAAACCTAGTAAAAAAGATTACCGCCACTTCAACATTAAAACAGTAGTTGGCCCTGACGATTTTGCCAGCATGGAAGAGGTGGTTTATAGACGATATAAACGCCTTTTGGCGGAAGATGAACCACTGCCACAACTTATCGTTATTGATGGCGGCAAAGGTCAGCTTGGGTCTGCATTGAAAGCTTTAGAAAGATTGGGGTTAAGAGGCAAAATTGCCATTGTGGGCATTGCCAAACGGTTGGAGGAAATTTTCTACCCTGGAGATAAATATCCTTTGTTTTTAGATAAAACCTCTGAAACGCTTAAAGTGATGCAACATTTAAGAAACGAGGCCCACCGTTTTGGAATTACTTTTCACAGAAATCAACGTTCAAAAAACAGCATACAAACGGAGCTCTCCAATATTGAAGGCGTTGGCGAAAAAAGTATTGAAGATTTACTCCGTAAGTTCAAATCGGTTAAGCGCGTAAAAGAAGCAACTTTGAAAGAATTGCAAGAGGTTGTTCCGTTGAACAGAGCGCAGGCGGTTTGGGGGTATTTTAATGGGTAAATTGTGAGACTATAAGACATGAGGTTTTAAGACCACGAGACGTGGAGATTATTAGACCAGCAGATTTTTGTCATACTGAGCGTTACGAGGAACGAGTAACTGGTCGAAGTGTGAACAAAAAACTAAACCTTACTCAACCTGTTAAACATTTCTTAGCTTTCATTTTACATTGTCTAATTTTAAACTTCACATTTCCCTTTGGCTGCACTACAACAAATAGAAAACTGGTTTACCGCTAAAAAGTGGAAAGCTTTTGCTTTTCAGAAACAAACATGGCAAGCCTATTTAAGTGGGAACGACGGAATGCTAAATGCCCCAACTGGATCTGGTAAAACCTATGCTGTCGGATTGGGAATTTTAGCGGAGTACATAGAAAATCAAAACGATGTTGATCATCAAAAAGGAATACAAGCCATTTGGATTACACCGATTCGAGCACTAGCCAAAGAAATAGAATCTAGTTTAACTAGGGCTTGCGAAGAATTAGACATTCCGTGGGAAGTGGCCAAACGAACCGGAGATACCACCAGCGCCCAACGAGCGAAACAGAAAAAGAATCTACCCCAAATCTTAATCACCACACCAGAAAGTTTACAGCTTTTAATGGCCAGCAAAGGCTACCAAAAACAGTTTAAAAGTTTGAAATGCATCGTAAACGATGAATGGCATGAGTTACTGGGAACCAAACGTGCAGTTCAAATGGAATTGGCTCAATCTCGTTTGAAACGCATTTGCCCAAAACTTAAAATTTGGGGAATCTCAGCCACTATTGGCAATATGGAAGAAGGAGTCGAGGTCCTGCTAGGTAATGACTTCAACCACAGAAATCATGAGTTGATTATAGCCAACATAAAAAAGAAAATAAAGCTAGAAACTCTAATCCCCGAGGAGGTTGAAAAGTTCCCATGGGCGGGTCATCTCGGTATTAGAATGTTGAAGCAAGTGGTGCCAGTTATCAAAAAAAGCAGAACAACCTTAATCTTCACCAATACCCGCTCTCAATGTGAGATTTGGTACCAACGATTGTTGGAAGAAGAACCTGATTTAGCGGGACAAATTGCGATGCACCATGGTTCAATTGGTAAAGAATTACGAGAATGGGTGGAAGATGCGCTGCATGCGGAAAAGCTAAAAGCCGTAGTTTGTACTTCTAGTTTAGACTTAGGCGTTGATTTTGGACCAGTTGAAACCATTGTTCAAATTGGAAGTCCAAAAGGTGTTGCCAGGTTTTTGCAACGAGCCGGAAGAAGTGGTCACCAACCAGGAGCTATTTCAAAAATTTACTTTGTTCCCACTCATTCCTTAGAAATTATTGAATCAGCCGCCTTAGGTCAGGCCATCAAAGACGGCACCTTAGAAAGGCGAATTCCCTATTTCAGAAGTTTTGATGTTTTGATTCAATACCTTGTAACCCTCGCCATTTCAGATGGGTTCAAGCCAGAAGAAATTTACCCCGAGGTGAAATCAACATTTAGTTATGAAAGTATTTCTGACGAAGAGTGGAACTGGGTGTTGCGTTTTATTGTTCACGGGGGCGAATCTTTAGACAACTACGACGAATATAAAAAAGTAATTATTGATGAAGAAGGTGTTTACCGTGTTGTAGATCGCACAATTGCCATGCGTCATCGACTTTCGATGGGTACCATTGTAAGCGAACCGGATATTAAAATTACGTTCATGAGTGGCAAATACATTGGCACTGTAGAAGAGTACTTTGTGGCATCATTAAAACCGGGTACTGTTTTTTGGTTTGCTGGAAGAAACTTAGAGTTTATTCAGCTGAAAGGAACGAACGCAATCGTAAAACTCTCTAAAGAAAAAAATGGAAGAGTGCCCTCTTGGAAGGGTAGCCGAATGCCTTTGTCATCACAACTTTCTGCCATGTTGCGGACAAAAATTATGGAAAGTCAAACCATTCCAGATTCACAAATTGAGTTGAAAAGTGTTGCACCACTTATTCAAAAACAAGCCGAACGCTCTCATGTGCCTCAAAACGATGAGTTTTTGATAGAATATTTTGAAAGCAAGGAAGGGTATCATTGTTATTTCTACCCTTTTGAGGGAAGGTTTGTGCACGAAGGAATGGCATCGGTAATTGGGTATAGAATTTCCTTGTTGACCCCAATAAGTTTTTCTATTGCTTTAAACGATTACGGTTTTGAATTACTTTCAGATCAGCTCATTCCAATAGAACAAGCTTTAGACAACAACATTTTCAGCGCTGATCATTTGTTCGACGATATTCAAGCTTCAGTGAATTCAACTGAAATGGCGCGAAGAAAATTTAGAGACATTGCTTCTATTTCAGGTTTGGTATTTCGTGGTTTCCCCGGTAAAAACAAAAAAGACAAACACATACAGGCATCTTCTCAGCTCTTTTTTGATGTGTTTGCCGACTATGAAAAAACCAACCTTCTTTATTTGCAAGCTTTTGAAGAGGTAATGGAGTTTCAATTGGAAGAAACCAGAATGCGCACAGCTATGGAGCGAATCGCTTCCCAAACCATTGTTTTAAAATACATTGAAAAGCCAAGTCCTTTCTCCTTCCCCATTATGGTAGACCGATTGAACCGAGAGAAGTTGAGCTCAGAGAAACTGGAAGACAAGATTCGCAAAATGAAAGTGGATATTGATTGATTTGGCTTTAGTAGTATTTTAATACCTTTAAATTTCTAATCAATAAACCAACATGAGCGACGATTTAACCCCAAAAGTAACTGGCGTAGGCGGAATTTTCTTCAAAACCGAAAACCCAGAAAAATTAAAAGATTGGTATAAAGAAAATTTAGGTATTGCAACTTCTGAATATGGCTCTTCTTTTGAGTTTAGAAATGCAAATAGACCAGAGGAAATAAATTATTTACAATGGAGTCCCTTCAAAAAAGATACGGAATACTTTGAGCCTTCTAAAAAAGAATTCATGATTAACTACAGGGTTCAAAACATTGAAGCTTTGGTAAAAAACTTAAAAGCCAACGGAGTAACCGTGGTAGATGAAATTGAAAGTTTTGACTACGGAAAGTTTGTCCACATAATTGACTTAGAAGGTAATAAGATTGAATTATGGGAACCAGTTGATCGGGTTTTTACAGAAATGGGTGGACCCATTACAAAGTAATTCGAAATTTATATCTTATTTTTGATGATAAATCAATTATTGCATAATCAAAAATAGATATGACAAAGACTCTCGCCTTCGAAATTGAAAAAACGCTACATATAATAAAGAGCAAAACACAAGACGTTTTTCGAGAAAATAAATTTCCAATTACGAAGGATCAGTGGCTAATTTTGGAACGGATAGCTCAAAGTGAAGGTTCTAACCAAAAAGACATTGCAAAAGATACCTTTAAAGATCCGGCGGCTTTAACAAGAATGCTGGATATTTTAGTTGAAAAAGGGTTTGTGCAACGAAAAGCATCTGAAAACGACCGCAGGACCTTTGATATTTACGTTACTGTAGAAGGAGGTAGATTAGTAAATAGAATTACTCCAATCATCGAAGAGCTGAATGCAACAATAGAAACTGCATTAACAACCGAAGAAAGAAACTCACTCGTAGCAATCCTTCATAAATTCCAATAACCACTTCTTTAAAAGATAATTAGACTTTATCGACATCTATTTCCAGCAATCTAAACAACTTTCTCATTATCAATTCTTTTCTTAAAAAATTTATTGAATCGACACCTATTATGTTTTCTTCAGTATTGATTACTAACAAGTTGATCTAAGTAGTGGTTGTTTTAATATTTTTTGTATAAATTTAATCGAACGCGTTTTTTCATTTTGTATAACGTCAGCAAAAAGTGAACTATTAAGGGTTTAGATTTAAGAGAGATATTTCTTAAATTAATAATCTTTAAAAATTGTTCAAATGACCAAGAAAAAGAGTGCCAGTTCGTTAATCAGCGAAC
>CAJQLW010000079.1 GCA_905479325.1 uncultured Flavobacteriales bacterium | reverse complement strand
CGTCGTCCACTACCAATATCGTTGCCATGCTTATAACTTAGTAAAAATCCATTTGCCAATCTCTTTAAAACTAGGCTTTTTTCCGTACATTAATATACCAATACGGTAAATTTTACCCGCCATAAAAGTGGTTCCCACAAAAGTTGCAGCTAGTAAAACCATAGAGAGAACCACTTCCCAGGTTTCCACTCCAAAAGGAACCCTTACCATCATTACAATGGGGGAGGTGAATGGAATAATGGAAGCCCAAAAAGCAAGCGTTCCATCGGGGTTTTGCATCACAACTTGCGCCATTACAATTCCTAATATTAAAGGAATGGTAATTGGTGCCATAAATTGCTGGGTGTCTGTTTCATTGTCAACCGCGGCGCCTACCGAGGCGAAAAGCGAACCATATAATAAATAACCGCCGATGAAGTAAAATAGAAAGCATCCGAGTACAACAGGGAAATTAATGGTGCTCATTTTTGCACTCAATTTTGAAACGATGTCTCCACCTGCCGAAACCTCTGCAAGCCCCTTAGTGGCTTCCGGGTTTACACTTTCTAATTGTTCAATTTTGGCTTTTTGAGTAGCTGCTAGTTCATCGCCAAATACGGCCATAACTCCGGCGTAAATGCCGGCACTTAATACCACCCAAAGCGCAATTTGAGTTAAGGCAACCATCGCAATGCCAACAATTTTACCCATCATTAATTCAAAAGGTTTAACTGAAGAGATCAATACTTCAATAATCCGGTTCGTTTTTTCTTCAATTACGCCTCTCATTACTTGCACTCCAAAAATGAAGATGAACATGTAAATAACAAAAGCTCCAACCATTCCTAATCCCATAGCAATATCATCCGACTTTTGCTCTGCTTCACCGGTTTCTGTTAGTTTATTTACCACAATTCCAATACTGGGGCGTAAACCTGAAACTTGATCGTAACTCAGGTTGTACAAGTCTTGAAGCTTTTTGTCCTCAATGTTCTTGGCAATTTCTCGCTTCATGTGTTCAATTGAGCTACCTTGAGGTTTGTCTTTATAGAACAATTGAACTGTTTTAGGGTGTGTAACCACTACACTCGGAATATGCAAGATGGCAGTGTACTTACGATCCTTACTGTTTAATTCTTCCTGAGCCTCTTTCAGACTTCTAAATTCATAATTAAAGTTTACCTCGTCATTGTTTTGTAGCTTGTTAATGAACAGACCGGTTTCGTCAATCACCTCTACATTTTGGCTATCGTCATCTTCAGATGCTAACCAAATAGGGACAACCATAATGGCTGCAAAAAGCAAGGGTCCAACAATGCTCATGATTAAGAATGACTTCTTTTTAACTCGAGTTAAGTATTCTCGTTGTATAATTAAGTTGATTTTATTCATGGTTGGCCTCCTTTTTTATTGAGTTTTCACCTACTTGTTTTATGAAGATGTCGTTCATACTTGGAATTACTTCTTGCAATCCAAATACTTCAACTTGACCTACAATGGCCTTGAGCAAATCGTTGGTGCTAATTTGTGGAGCTAGTTTTACTTTAGCAGAAATTCTACCATCTAGTTCATTGGAGTTGAGTAATTCACAAGCAGCACCAAGTGCATTGGTAAACGAAATCATGTTTCCTTTAAATTCGATGTTGTAAATACCTTCTTTAAAGTCATGCTTCACTTGTTTTACGGTACCATCTAAAATCTTTTTGGAGTTGTTAATCAGTGCAATTTGATCGCAAATCTCTTCAACCGAACCCATGTTGTGAGTCGATAAGATGATAGAAGTTCCTTCCTCTTTCAACCTAAATATTTCATTTTTTACAATGTTGGTATTAATCGGGTCGAAACCACTAAAAGGCTCATCTAGAATCAACAATTTAGGTTCGTGCAAAACGGTCACAATAAACTGAACTTTCTGAGCCATACCTTTAGAAAGTTCTTCCACTTTTTTGTTCCACCAAGGTGAAATGTCGAAGCGTTTGAACCACATGGATAGTTTTTGTTTCGCATCTCGTTTGCTCATGCCCTTTAGCTGCGCCAAATACATGGCTTGCTCTCCAACTTCCATCTTTTTGTAAAGCCCTCGTTCTTCCGGTAAATAGCCAATTTGACTAATGTCTTTGGGAGAAAGGGGTGAGCCATCAAAAAATACCTGTCCTTCATCTGGACGTGTAATTTGATTTATGATTCGAATTAAGGAAGTTTTTCCTGCCCCGTTTGGACCTAATAAACCATATATGCAGCCTTTGGGAACATCAATGCTAACATCGTCAAGGGCTCGATGCGCAGCATATTGCTTCACAATGTTTTCTGCTTTTAAAATTGAACTCATAGAATTGAAATTTTAACAAATATAATAGGAGGAAAGCAAGTTCAAGTGCTTTTTGTAGGAAATGTTAAAAACTAGTGATGAGTGGTTTTTTTGTGTCAGTGTGTAATTTGGAATTATGAATTTGGAGTGTTGGATGTGTAATTGAAAATTAAGAGCAATATGCGGTTAGGCTTTAGACTTTATATTTTGATAGGATTAAATGGAAAGAGAAAAAAGAGAAGAATGTTTGATAAATATATAGCTACTTGTCAGGTTGAGTGATTTTGTAACCGACCACAAGGAGGGCGCAAAATTGTATCGAAGCCTAGACAGGAGTGTAGAGTGCTGAATTAGGAATGTAGAATAAAGAATGAAGAATGAAGAATGTTTAATTAGGAATGTAGAATGTAGAATGTAGAGTGAAGAATGAGGAATCAGTAATGATTAACGATGAATCGCGCCTGCGGTAGGCAGTAAAAGAATGAGGAATAGCCTCACGCTTGTGTTATTGAGCTTTCTTTGCAGCACAGCGTAAAAGAAATAGTCGAAGTGAGCGAGCGAGAGGAAAAATTAGAGAGTAAAACGTCAAATTAGATACGCTGAAGAGTAGGATGGAACTTTGCGTGCTTTGCGCCTTTGTGGTGAGAGAAATGAGTTTAAAGCCTTGGCACGAAATTTGGCAATCGATAAAAAGTAAAAAATCAATTCATTTAAAATTTGCGTAATGAAAAAGGGAAAAAGAATAATAAAGTCGGTGGTGCTTTTATTTTTAGGTAGTATTTTGTTTATATCCTGCGCAAGAGACGGTAGAGATGGACGAGATGGCTTTGACGGATTTGATGGACGCGATGGCAACCCAATTGTGCGTTCACAAACGTATTTTGTTTCACCATTTGATTGGAACGTGGTTTCTTTTGGTGCCGAAGTGAACTTTATCAATACAGACATTACCAACAGTGTGGTGCAAACCGGTTTGGTTCAAGCCTTTTTCTCTTTAGATGCTAACCCCAATGGCAGAAGGTGGATTGCTTTACCTTATTATGATTTCAGTTATTCGTACGTTGAAGGAATGGTAACATTTGAGCACTACGAGAATCCCGGTTCACCTGATGATTTGTGGTATAAGGTCATCGTAATTCCTTCCTCAGCCAAAATTGAAGGGCTGAATATCAACGATTACGAAGCTGTTTCTGCGGTATATGGTTTAGAAGAAGAGTTGTAAAATACTACTCTTCTTCCATAAAATCTAAGCTCACAGAGTTAATACAATAACGCAAACCAGTTGGTTCTGGTCCGTCATTAAAAACATGGCCTAAATGAGAACCACATTTACTGCATTCTACTTCAATACGGTTCCAGCCGTATGTATTGTCTTCTTTTTCAATTACATTTCCTTTGATGTAATCGTAGAAACTTGGCCAACCTGTACCTGATTTAAATTTGGTTTTAGATTCAAATAATGGATTTTTACATGCGTTACACGTGAATGTTCCTGCTTTTTTCCAGTCGACATATTTTCCGGTGAAAGCTCGTTCAGTTCCTTCGTTTCTTAGCACGTCGTACTCCAAAGGTGAAAGTTGTGCTTTCCATTCTTCTTCAGTCTTTACTACTTCAAATTTGTTGTTGGTTTTCGACTCAGAAGGTTTTTCTGATTGCCCGCAAGCGCTGAACGAAAGCAGTAAATTAAATAATAAGACAATACTCGTATTTTTCATGAGCTATATTTTGGTTTTCTAAAGATACTAACGAATATTGCACCGCTTTCGTTCACGTGAAACGAAATCTTTTTTCAAGCCTTATGACAGAATCACTCTCTTTACAAAGTTGGTTGACCCAACAGATCCAACTGCCTAGCAAATCAATTCAAGCAACCTTAGAACTGTTGAACTCTGTTGCTACCATTCCCTTTATCTCGCGCTATAGAAAAGAGGCAACCGGAAACTTAGACGAGGTAGAAATAGAATCTATTTTCAAGGAAAGTGAGCGTTTTAAAGAAATTGAAAAGCGCAAAGAAGCCATTTTAAAAAGCATTGAAGAGCAGGGCAAATTAACCGCTTCATTAAAGGCTCAAATTATCGGTACTTATCAGCTTACTACATTAGAAGACTTGTACTTGCCGTATAAACAGAAGCGAGAAACCAAGGCCGACAAAGCCATTAAAAAAGGACTTGAACCATTGGCGAAAATAATCATGGCGCAAGAAGTAAAAGGGTTAAAAGAGGCAACTCGACGATTCATCACCAAGGAAGTGCAAGACCAAGATGCAGCATTGGAAGGTGCGCGGCATATAATCGCAGAATGGATGAATGAGCGGCAAGCGCTACGGGATATTTTACGAAGAGAGATTCAACAGAAAGCGTTTTTGGAATCTAAATTAGTGAAAGGCAAAGAAGAGGAAGCAGAGAAATTCAAAGACTATTTTGATTGGAGTGAATCGTTGAGAAGAGTCCCTGCGCATAGGTTTTTGGCCATGTCTCGAGGAGAGAAGTTGGGCTTTTTAAAAGTAAAAATCAGCTTGCCAAAAGAAGAGGTAGAAGAACGAATATCGAATTACATTATTCGCAAAAACAATTACGAAACTGCGGCGCAGATTAAACTTGCCGCGGCTGATGCTTGGAAAAGGCTGTTGCACCCTGCATTAGAAAATGAATTTAAAAAACTACACAAAGAAGCAGCTGATAAAGCTTCTATCGCTATGTTTTCAGAAAACTTACGTCAGTTGTTATTGGCACCACCACTTGGTCAGAAGCGCACGATGGCAATTGATCCTGGATTTAGAACTGGCTGTAAAGTGGTTTGTTTAGATGAAACAGGAAAGTTGTTGTACAATGAAACGATTTATCCGCACCCGCCGAAGAGCGATACAAAAATGGCAGTCAAGAAAATAGGAACGATGGTGAGTGCTTATAAAATTGAAGCAATTGCCATTGGTAATGGAACGGCAGGCCGAGAAACAGAGCAGTTTATTCAAAATTTGGTGTTTGATCGAAAGGTGTTTTCTTACATGGTGAACGAAAATGGAGCCTCTATTTATTCCGCCTCAAAAGTTGCGCGAGAAGAATTTCCGGATTATGATGTAACCGTGCGCGGTTCGGTTTCCATTGGCAGAAGGTTGATGGATCCACTGGCAGAGTTGGTTAAAATTGATCCAAAATCAATTGGTGTTGGTCAGTATCAGCATGATGTAGATCAAAAAATGCTACAAGCGGAACTAGACCGAGTAGTGGAGTCGGCCGTGAATAAGGTTGGCGTGAATTTAAATACATCAAGTAAACACCTCCTGCAATATGTTTCGGGTTTGGGGCCTAAGTTGGCGGAAAACATTGTGGAGTATCGCAAAATAAATGGTGCATTCGAAGATCGAAAACAGTTGAAAGAAGTCAAAGGCATGGGAGCGGTTGCCTTTCAACAAGCTGCTGGATTTTTACGAATTCGGGAGGGTAAAAACCCATTGGACGAAACTGGAATTCACCCAGAGCGATACAAAGTGCTGAAGAAAATTTTAACAGATAATAAGATAAAAATAGAGAGTTTAAAGACAAAAAAAGAAAAGGTTGAGTCAGTTAATTTTAAGCAATACATTACTTCAGAAATTGGTGAGCTTACCTTAAATGATATTAAAAATGAATTGCTTAAACCGGGACGGGATCCTCGAGAAAAAATGAAGGCTTTTCAATTTGACAGTACCGTTCGAAAGGTTGAAGACTTGAGGGTAGGTATGGAATTACCGGGCTTGGTGACGAATATTACTAATTTTGGAGCCTTTGTTGATGTTGGTGTAAAGCAAGATGGGTTGGTGCACATTTCACAATTAGCGAATAAATTTGTGAGTGATCCAAACGAAGTGGTTCAATTAGGGCAAGCTGTTCAGGTAAAGGTGACTGAGGTAGATGTTCAACGAAAACGTATTCAATTATCAATGAAAGATGTAAGTTAAAGCATGACTAAGATTATTCATTACATTTTCTGTTTATTCCTGTGTTGCTTGCTTTTTCAGAGCAATGCCCAAGTGGGTTGGGAAGATTTGGAAGATGAAGAGATCAGTTTCGAAAATTCAGAAATTGTTGAAGGGGTATTCGAAACCTTCTTGTCTTTTCAGCAAAATCAGCCGAAGGAGGTAATCTTTTATGAATTAAAAAGTAATGCTCTTGTGATTAAAGATTCGTCGGGAAATGATGTTAAAATTCACGCAAGAAAAACCTGGGGGTTTTACAGAGATGGGGAATTATATGTATCTGATAACTCTCAATTCTGGAAATGCTTGGAAGTTGGAAGATTGCTATTGTACAATGTTGTGGAATACAGAAGTTCAGGCTTCATAGATCCAACTTTTGGAGGCACCAACGTACAACGAGTCGAAGTAAGTTATTTTATTGATACAAAAGATGGTATGAGAAATAGATTGAACATTGTAAATCTAGACCCATATTTATCGTCCGAAGCAAGTTTAAAAAATTACAAAGTAAAAATGAATAACAAAAGGGCAACGCAAGCTGCGTTGCTGTTGATTGCTTACAATCAGCTTAACCCATTAAAAATACGCCCCAATGAATAAATTTATTTTTTCGTTTTTGATTGTCTTATCTAGCTTTTCAATCCAAGCGCAAACCACAAAAACCTTAGCCGAAGAGCAAATTAAATTGGTCATGAAGTTTCAAGAAAGCGCATGGAATAGGGGAGACATTCCGGCCTATATGAAGGGTTACTGGAATTCAGATTCTTTGTTGTTTATTGGCAGTAAAGGACCAACCTACGGTTATCAAAAAACCTTGCTGAATTATTTGAAATCTTATCCCACCACTGAAAAAATGGGTCAATTGACCTTTGATTTTGTGAAGATTGAAATTTTATCAAACTCTCAAGCTTTTGTTGTTGGTAAATGGCATTTGAAAAGAACAGAAGATGACTTGAGTGGTCATTTTACACTTCTTTGGAAAAAGATAAACGGCGAGTGGAAAATTGTTGTAGACCATTCCTCTTAACCGTGAGAAACTCCAACCAAAGCGTTATATTTGTATTTTGAAATGAAGAACAACCGAATTATTCTTGACGAAACACAATTAACGTTAGCAATTCAGCGTCTTTGTTATCAATTAATTGAAAATCATAACGATTTCTCGAATTCAGTAATTATTGGCCTACAGCCCCGTGGTGTTATTTTGGCCAAAAGAATTCATGCTGAACTCCTAAAAATTACAGCAAATTCTTCTATTCCTTTAGGGAGTTTGGATACCACTTTTTTTAGAGATGATTTTAGAAGAAGAGAAAGCCCAATTATTGCCAACAAAACACAAATTGATTTCATTATTG
The DNA here is from genome assembly GCA_905479325.1 of uncultured Flavobacteriales bacterium. Taxonomy (GTDB): domain Bacteria; phylum Bacteroidota; class Bacteroidia; order Flavobacteriales_E; family Vicingaceae; genus NORP294. The sequence goes on along the minus strand of CAJQLW010000079.1, from coordinate 3,836 downwards.
AAAATAAAAAAGTGATTTTGATTGACGACGTGTTGTATACAGGCAGAACAATACGCGCGGGACTAGATGCAATGCTAGCTTATGGCCGACCGGATTTGGTAGAGTTACTTGTTTTGGTTGATCGACGTTACGGACGGCATTTACCAATAGAGCCAAACTACATTGGAACAACCATAGATTCAGTCGCTAGTGAAAGAGTAGAAGCTCGATGGGTAGAAACCGATGGGGCAGATGAAATAATTTTAAAAGAAAATATAAAATAGATGGAAAAATTATCAACTCGGCATTTATTGGGAATTAAAGAGCTCAGCAAAGCTGACATAGAGTTGATATTTTCTACGGCTAGTAATTTCAAAGAGGTGATAAATAGGCCCATTAAAAAGGTTCCCTCTTTGCGAGACATTACGATTGCCAACTTGTTTTTTGAAAATTCAACCCGAACTAAACTCTCCTTTGAGCTCGCTGAAAAGCGGCTTTCAGCAGATGTAATCAATTTTTCAGCTTCAGCCTCTTCGGTAACCAAAGGAGAAACGTTAATTGATACCGTAAACAACATCTTGGCCATGAAGGTGGACATGGTGGTCATGCGGCATCCCAATCCGGGAGCGCATGCTTTTTTAAGTAAGCACATAGATGCAACCATTGTAAATGCAGGAGATGGCGCCCATGAGCATCCGACACAAGCTTTATTAGATGCTTTCAGTATGAAGCAAGAACTGGGCGATTTGGCAGGCAAAAAAGTAGTTATCGTTGGAGACATTCTTCATTCAAGAGTTGCGCTCTCAAATATTTATTGTTTACAGAAACTAGGTGCCAAAGTGATGGTTTGCGGACCGCCAACGTTGTTGCCAAAGTATATCGCTACTTTGGGAGTTGAGATTAGTTATAAATTAGATGATGCCTTGGAATGGTGCGATGTAGCAATGATGCTTAGAATTCAGTTAGAGCGCCAAGGTGGCGACGAAACTTCGGGGGTAAAGTATTTTCCATCGTTAAGAGAATACCATAATATGTATGGATTAACCATGGACCGCTTAAATAAACTAAAGAAAGTTCCAATAATTCTGCATCCAGGACCCATTAATAGAGGTGTGGAAATTTCATCTGAGGTTGCAGACTCTGAACATTCTATTATTCTGAATCAAGTGGAGAACGGAGTTGCCATTCGCATGGCAGTTTTGTATTTATTGGCTTCAGGTAGTAACTAAGCCCTGTAAAATATATATATTTGTTCCAAAGTCAATTCTATATGAGTTCATCACCATTTACCATAGATATCAAAGATAAGTATACGCACATTGCTGTTTTAGAAGATAAATTTACCGCCAAGGTAGCGCCCGACTTAAAAGCAGAATTGGCCATTATCAATTCGGAAGAGGTCAAAAATATAATTTTTGATGTTTCAAAAAGCAGCTATTGTGATTCTTCAGGTTTGAGCGTGATTTTAGTTGCAAATAGAATTTGCAAAGAGAACAATGGTTGTATGGTACTTTGTGGCGTTCAACCTGCCGTTTCTAAGTTAATAGATATTTCTCAGTTAAATAACGTTCTGAACATTACACCAACCGTAAATGAAGCCATAGATTTTATTTTTATGGATGAATTAGAGAAAGGTTTGAGCGAAGGAGAAGAGCAGCTAAATTAATGGCACTTGAGGTCCTAATTTTAGGAAGTGGTTCTGCACTGCCGGCCCTGTCGGCCAATCAAACTTCTCAAGTTATAAGTTGTGGCAACCAATTGTTTTTAGTGGATTGTGGTGAAGGAACTCAGGTTCAGCTTAGAAAAAACAAGGTTAAAATCCAAAATATCAATCAGGTTTTTATTTCACATTTACACGGCGATCACTTTTTCGGGTTAGTAGGTTTATTGTCGACCATGCATTTACTTGGACGAAGAGCAGAATTAACGATTCACGGACCAAAGGGATTAGCAGAAATTGTAGAAATTCAATTTAGAAATGCGGGAAGTCATTTATCATTCCAAATGATTTTCAATACAGTAGAAAAAGCGGGCGAGGTGATTTATGAAGATGCAAAAGTTGTTGTAACATCATTGCCGTTGAAGCATAGAATTCCTTGTTTTGGGTTTCATTTTCAAGAAAAGAAAGGCTTGCGAAAGTTGGATGGACAAAAGCTGTTAGAATATAACATTCCAGTATATGCAAGAAAGAGCATATCTGAGGGAGAGGACTTTAGAAGCGAAGATGGGGTGTTAATAAAAAATGCTCAATTGACCAACGACCCGCCAAAGCCAACCTCTTATGCGTTTTGTTCAGATACAGCATATTATGAGAAATTAATTCCCTTTATAGAAGAAGTTGATTTACTCTACCATGAAGCTACATTTTTAGAGAGTGAGCGGGAACGAGCTAAGAAAACGTTTCACTCTACAGCCAAAGATGCAGCAACAATTGCGCTTAAAGCGAATGCGAAGCATTTAATTCTGGGTCACTTTTCTAATCGTTATAAAAATAAAGACGGTTTTTTGCAAGAGGCTAGAATGGTTTTTAAGCAAGCCAATGTTGCTGAAGAAGGAAAGGTTTTTACGGTTTAAATAAGACTCTATAAGTCTTTTTGTTTGCACCATTTTAGGTTCTGAATCGCTTTCAAAGAACGACTAATAGTTTAAAAAACTGCAGTCATGCTACAAAGTAAACTGCTTGTCGAAATTCAAAGCTATAATCACATTCGTTTAGCTAAATTGGACGTCAACCTATACCACAATGAAAATTAATTGTCTCTAATATTTTTTCTTTATAACTCTTGCTGGTTTTCATTTTCAAGTCGAATCGCATCCTGATACCAGTAATAGTTCAGATTTAGAGTTTACAAAAGCAAAAGTAATAGTTGACTCTCTAATTCATTATTTTAACAAGAACGAAGATCAGTATGCACTCTATGCAAAACAATTTGACTCAGTTAATCTTGATCAAATTGTAGATTCAAATCTTAGAGAATTAATTCACTATAGGACAAATTATCTACTTAGAAATTTTAGATACAGAGAAGCTGTTTCCATTTTTAATCCTGCCTTATCGGTTGCTGAAAATAAACGAGATACTTTATCAATTGCCTTGTTTCATAAATCCTTGTCTTCATATTATTATCACCTCGATAAAATTGATTCTACCTCGATACAATTGGATAAAGCGTATTTTTTTTATGAGTATTTGAAGGATGAAGCCGAACTGGGAATTATAGCCATTAGAAAGGCGAGAATTGAATATGTTCTTGGAAACTACGAGAATGCCTTAAAGTACTCATTTAAAGCAATAGAATATCACAGGTCTTCCGGCAATGAAGCAAAAATGGCCATTTCATACCTTCAGTTGGGTAACACCTATTTATTTTTGTCCAATTACAGAGATTCGAAGAAGTACTTTGAGCTGGCGGCGTTATTATTTAAAGAGTCAGAAGATGAGTATGGTTATGCTCAAACAATTTCAAATATTGGATTAGTTGAAATTAAAACCAAGCAATATCGAAAAGGAATAAAAAAACAATTTGAAGCATTAGCTTATTTAGAGCAAGAGAATTATGCCATTGACGTAGGTTTGACGTATAGCTTTTTAGTGGAGGCTTTTATTGGGTTGGAGCTTTACGATAGTTCGAGGTACTATAATGATTTGTCAAGAGAGAATTTTAAAACGTCCAATTACCAAAAAGGAATTGGCAGGCATACTTAAATAGTTCAAAAATTTACTATGCAACGAACCAATTTAATTTGGCCTTAGAAGATGCAAGCAGCTGTTACGATATAGCGACAAAGGGTTCTTACTTTGAATTATTAGAAGAGTCAAATTATGAGTTGTATAGGGCACATAAGAAATTAAATAA
>CAJQLW010000078.1 GCA_905479325.1 uncultured Flavobacteriales bacterium | reverse complement strand
AATGATCATGCTTAGTCCACCCAGCATAAAGAGCGCACCAATGGCATACATAAAAATCAATTTATTAGTTGAGGCAATCAGGCCTGTAATTATCGCTCCCGTAAATGTTCCCATCCAATGGGCGAGAAACACCACCAAATAATTCATCATGCTATATTTATGCATGCCCGCTTTTATGCTCTCCATGTTTGTTGGGTCAATACCTTCAGGCAGGGGCACCGCAGTTCCATTTAGTTTAATGATTGACATGTTTACAAAACTGCCAATTAATATGCCAAGCACAAGTCCGGCAATGTTTCTTATTATTTTCTTCATATAGGTTGGTTTAATTGAACGGTTCAATTAGCTTGTTCGCCATTGAATACATCTAAATTTTCAGGGTCTCTACTCTTCTCTGGTTCAATTGGTTCATGTTCCATAACCATTCGTTTATTCAATGTGCTAATACTTACGGCAGCAACAACTATAGAAACTGCGATTATAATGTACATGTTAGTTTGTCCTCCATACATTTCATGCAATTCCATATCCATGGCGGCGGCATCGTCGTTAAAATAAATAAAAACGGAAGCTGTAAAGTTATTGGCGAAATGAATAATCATGCAGTAAATCAAACTTCTAGTTCTTGAGTATACCCAGCCTGCAAACGTTCCAATAATCATGGCCGTAACAAATTGCCACGGATTTAAATGCACCAAACCAAATAGGGCAGCACTAATTAAAATAGCTTTCCAAGCCGATTTCCGTTTCAATAAACCATCCAACATTACCCCTCTAAAAATAAACTCTTCAAAAAACGGAGCCATAATCGCTACAGAGATCAGCCCGTAACCATCGTTCATTTGCTCGGCCATTTCTCTAAAAAGTTCTTTAAAGTTATCCGGCATGGGTATGCTGTTGCCGATAGGGCTAGTTACTCCCCATTGCAATGCCAGTGTACCAACAATAAGCAAAGAAACCACTCCCAAGTCGCAGGGTTTAAAAAGGTAGCTTACCGCTCCTTCCTCTTTCTTTTTCAAAAAATGAATGAGCAGCAAAGGTGCGCCCATTGATAGTATGTAATAAATTAAAAAAGAGGGGCTAAGGCCAATGCTTTCGTTAAGTGTAGTTTGTACTGGGTAAAAAATTCCCATGGCAACAAACACCAAACCTACTATTGCAAAACTTTGCAGGGTGCTTTTCGGATACGCTTTCAATATCATGCACTAAAAATAGCAATTTTTTGAATACCTGCCTGCCGCAGGCACGGGTTCCACCATCTATTGCTTTACTCAAAAACCGCCTTGAACCAAGCCCGATATTCGTGGTTTAATGATAGAATAACGCAAGCAATTCCAGTACTTTTACCACATGAAGTTTTTCGACGAAAAGACGGCCGTAGATTTAGAGTTTGACCAAATTAGAAGGTGGTTATCAGGTTTTTGTATTACAGATACAGTGGCCGATCGACTTTCTACACTTCATCCTTACCGCGATCAAAAAGAAGTAGAATACCGCTTGAACCTTTCGCACGAGCTACAATTGATTCGCAATAGGGGAGTTCGCTTTCCACGAATGGAATTTCAAGAATTAACCAAAGAAATTCAGTTGCTCAACATCAATGCTTCTGTGTTAGAATTAGAGGCCATTGTAAAAATTTTAGATGCTTCGAGGTTTGTAAACGAGTTATTCGCTTTTTTTAAGGAACATTATACGGATTACCTCACGCTGAAAACACTTTTAGAGGGCGCGCATTACACGAAAGACATTGAAAAAGAAATCGACAAAATTCTAGATAAGCGCTTGAATGTGAAAGACGATGCTTCAGCAGAATTACTTCGAATTCGACAAGGCATTAATAGCAAAAAGAAACAAATCAATCGAAATTTCGACAAGGCTCTCAAGTCGGCTAGGGCGAGCGGCTACATTGACGATATAAGCGAAAACGTAATTGACAATAGGCGTGTAATGACGGTTATTTCAACCTATAAGCGGCAAGTAGAGGGCAGTATTTTAGGTTCTTCAAAAACGGGCTCGCTAACGTATATTGAACCGCGAGTAAACCAAGCGCTGAATTTTGAATTGGACCAGTTAATTGATGATGAGCGCAAAGAAATTAGAAAAATATTAGCAGAGCTTACTGATTTTTTAAGAGGTTATTTAGACTTGATTAGCAGCTATCAAAATATTTTGTGTGCGTTTGACGAGGTGAATGCTAAGGTGAAGTTGGCGCAGAAAATAGAAGGAGTAAAACCTGTTATTAATTTCGAAAATCAAGATACCTTTTTGAAAGATGCTTACCATCCTATTTTAAAGGTAAAGAACGATGCTGTCAAGTTGAAAACCATGCCGCAAACCTTTTCGCTGAAAAAAGGCAGTAGGTTGTTGGTTATTTCTGGTCCGAATGCAGGGGGGAAGTCCATTACGCTTAAAACCATGGGTTTGCTTCAAATTATGTTTCAGTCGGCCTTGTTGGTGCCGGTTTCTACTAAAAGTACCATGGGTTTTTTCGATTATGTTCTCTCAGATATTGGCGACAATCAATCGATAGAAAATCAGTTAAGCACCTATAGTTACCGCTTGCAGCGAATGAATTTCTTTTTGGGTAAAACCTCTACTAAAACCTTATTGCTGTTAGATGAATTTGGAACGGGTTCTGATCCCGAATTGGGTGGAGCTTTGGCAGAGGTGTTTTTCGAAACCATTTACGAAGAGGGTTGCTTTGGGGTAATTACCACGCATTATTCCAACATAAAATTAAAGGCAGCACAATTGCCTGAGGCGGTTAATGCCAACATGATTTTTAACCGGAATACGCTTGCACCAGAATATTTGTTGGCCGTTGGTCAGCCGGGCTCTTCATTTACATTTGAGGTGGCTCAAATGAACGGCATTCCACATGAAATGTTAAAGCGAGCAAAGGCAAAAGTTGACGGTCAGAAAATAAAGTTGGATAAATTGATTTCCGACCTACAGCGCGATAAATCTATTCTGCAAAAGCTTAAAAAAGAAAGCTACGAAGCCAACCAGCAGATGTCGGCAAGTAAAGAAGAGTTTGAAGAAAAAAGTGCCCATTACGAAGAGCGATTAAAGACCCAACAACAGTTGATTGAAAAGAACAATAAGTTTTTGAACCACGGTAAAAAAATGAGTCAGTTCATTCAAAATTACCCTTCTAAGTCGAAAGCCAAACAAACGGAATACTTAAAAGAGTTGAAGAAGTACGTTGTTGTTGAAAAATCTAAAATTGAAATGGCGCTGCGCAAAACGCAGGAGGTTCAGAAGTTAAAAGAAGAAGCGCAGAAATCAAAAGGCAATAAACCAAAGCAAGCACGTTTGCAGCCTGTTAAAACTGAGAAGCCCTTATTGGTTGGTTCTCGTGTAAAAATTAAAAACACCAAGCAAGCCGGCGATATTTTGAGTTTGGATGGCAAAGAAGCGACCATTGCTTTTGGCAATTTAAAAGCGAAAGTGAAACTGGAGAAGTTGATTGTGATTTAGTGTGAGGCGATATTTTTTTTGTAATTTACTATAAGTCATTGCTTTTCTATTAAAATGAGTAGTTTTAAGATTAAGGGAGATGCAAGAAAATCATAGATTGAAATAAATTTTCATTGCTCGAATTTAAAACAACTTTATTTCTTGAATCAGGACTTCGTTTTTAAAAATTTTCATTTTTTTCGCCGTGAAAAAAACGAAACAAAAAAACTCGTCCTGCAAATTTTTATTTTCTTCAAATTTTACAAATTCTAAGTTCAGTCGAGTGATCTTCAATCACAGATTGAAGCTTCCCGGTTTCTCTAAGAATTTATTTCATTTTCCAAAAAACAAATTAAAGGGACAACTCTCAAATCAACTTATTTTCTTTTTAATGATTATCCGTACTTATACCTAAATTCATTTTATAACTAACAGAAGCAAATAACAATCTGTTAAAGAGTGATTCACCAAAATATCTTCGATTAAATTTATAACAGAATTCATCAAGGTAACTCTGCAAGTATTCCGGCTTTATATCGTGATACGTATTTAACAATTGTCTTTTGGCATTACTGATTGCAATATGAACCCACGGTAA
>CAJQLW010000077.1 GCA_905479325.1 uncultured Flavobacteriales bacterium | reverse complement strand
AATAAATTAGCGTTAACACTCTCAACGATAATATAAATTACTTTTGTTTATATGTAATTATTCCCGAGGCAAGATGAATGAATGATAAACTAAAATATTCTATAATAGTGCCAACCTACAATGAAGAAGAAGACATAGAAAATACCATAAGCCACCTGCTATCGCTCAACTATGACAATTACGATATTATAATAGTAGATGACTCAGATGATAACACTCCAAATATAGTCAAAAAATTCGCAAGTGATAAAATTAAACTAATTATACCAACAACAAGACGTGGTCGCAGTGAAGCTAGAAACATAGGAATTAAAGCGTCTAGCAGTGATGTTGTAATCATTCTAAATGCGGATGTCCATTTGCCAGCGAATTTCATAATTCAGATAAATAATCACTACGAAAATGGGTATGATGCTGTTTGCGTATTAAGTACTGTAAAAAATACTGACAGCATGTTTGCGAGGTATGTTGAGTTAGATTTTTTAGAGAAAGTTGATAACGGCTTTTATAAAAAATCTGCTGAAGAGTTAAAATTCTTTTGGACAGAAGGATTTTCTGTAAGAAGAGATTTATTGATTAAGACATCATTGTTTCCGTCAAACGAAATTGTTCCAATAGTTGCTGGAGAAGATGTGAGGCTCATGGATGAACTTAGGAAATATAATTGCAATGGAATTTATGATGATGATATTAAAGTCAAACACATATCGCCTTCGATAATATCAGATTTTTGGAACGTAAGAATGGGGAGAGGGGAAGGTACGCCTCAAGTTAGAAAATTTATAGATAATTGGACCCTCAAAAAGATTGCTTTAATTACATTACTAAAATTATTACGGCGCTTGGCTTTATTTATCCTAATTTTCCCCATCATCTTAAGAGGATATCAATTGTCAAAACACTCGTATAAAAACTCATCTATAGAGATTGCTTTAATGTCTTACGCGTATATTATTGAGCAAACGGCAATGACAATTGGAGAATATAAGTCTCTGTTGAATATCTATAGAAAACGAAAGCATATCTAATGAGAGTAAATATTTTAACAGGAACTAGATTCCAAGCTGGTTTAGTCATAAATATTTTATCTAATATGAAAACTTCCGTAAATATTTACTCATCATCACCAGCAAGTAAATGGAACTTTGCAAACCCTAAATATGTATCCCTTCATTTTGTGCCATTATTCTCTGCAATATTTTCTTATTTAACAAAAATAAATTCACCCATGTGGTTTAAAGAAATTAGTTCTGTGTTATTTGATTTTTTTGCTTCTTTTATGATGGAAAAGTGTGACGTTTTACACGCATGGTCTTCTTTTGGTCTTCATAGTATAAAAAAAGCGAAAAAACAGAATACTATTGTTTTTGTTGAAAAATCATGCCCACATCCCTATCATCAAGAGGCTCTATTAAAAGAAGAAGCCCATAAATTAGGGATCAAATATCGAGGGCATAGTAAGTGGTTTTTAAATAGAACGCTTAAAGAGTTTGAAATAGCTGACAAGGTGATTGTTTGCTCGTTATATACTCTTAACTCTTTTTTAGAAAACGGATTTCCTAAAGAAAAATTATATAATGTAGCCCTCGATTCGAGCTTTGAGCCCAAAGAAAAGCATAGAAGAAATTTTAACAATAAAGAATTTTTTGTCGGCATAGCCGGAAGCAACACATTACGAAAAGGTTTTATATACTTACTTAAAGCATGGAAAGAATTGGACATGCCAAACGCAAAACTATTATTAAGAACTCCAATGCAGGAATTGAAGAAAATTCCAAAAATATGGGATTTAATTGATGGCGATGCAAGTATAGAAATAATCGAACATGTTAATGACATGGAGGAGTTTTATCAGAAATGCGATCTTTTTGTTCTACCTTCAATTGACGAAGGGTTTGGAATGGTTGTTTTTGAGGCATTGGCATGCTCGTTACCAGTGATCATTACAACAAATGTGGGCGCGGGAGAGTTTATTACGAACGGAAAAGAGGGCTACATAGTCGATATAAGAAACGCTCAACAAATAAAAGATAAAATCGAATATTTAAACAAAAACAGACAAATTTTAAAAACTATGAGCTCTGAAGCTAAGAAAACTTTTAAAATTTATCAAATGAGAAAAGATAATTATTCAAGGAGAGTGGAAAATTTATATAATCAACATGAAACCAATTAAATGAAATTAGATGGAAAAGATAGAACAGCTAAAACATCAGAGTTAAGAACTATTAGTGAATGATTTTTCACATCTATAAACCAATAAGGAAAATCTTCAATAACAAAAATTTTGGATGTTCTAATCTGTAAAACCTGATACGATTTTTTTGCCTTGTCACTATTATATCAATCTAAAATAAGTGAAATTAATTCTTGAAATTTAGAGAGACACGATGTTACGAATTAATTTCTCTTGTATAAAGAAATTGACTGGCTCAAATCCTCATTTTTAGTCTTTTTTTTGTAACGTATAATCGTATTTATTTCCACGGACGTAGCATTACGGCAGCTTCCCATTTTTAATGGGGTCCACTTTTAGAACTGATTTCTCATTTTTAGATTTATAGCACGTTTGATGTCACCGATGGTCAAGTTTTTATCAAATGAACCTGCAAATGCCGCGGTTTTCGTTAAGTATTAGCAGCTAGCCTTCTAAAAATTAATCAAAAACAATCTTTTTCAATTTTTTTACCAAGTCGCTTTCAGACACATAAAATCTTTTGATCCGAACGTAGCTCCTTAAAGACTTTATTAGCGTAAAATAGAATGTCTTTTTATAACGGCTCCTTAAAAAGGATATGAACGAAATTCTACGAACGCCACCGGAAATAATTTTATCGGATAAATGCGTTTCAAAGAGCGTTCGGAAGCTTTTATTTATTAACTTCTCATTATTGAATTCACCGTGGTCATTTATAAACGAAGTATTCGCATATTTTATCAGGTTGTGATACAAATGGGACCAGTTTTTTAAAAATATGCTGTCCAACAATCCAAGATCTTTTGAAGTGCTTGATTGATAATCTTCCTGTCTCAGAAGAAAAACTTCGTTGAAAGACTTTGCTTTGCCAGTTGAGAGAACTTTAACTGCTATGTAAAATTCCAGAAATCGATAGTTTACATCATTGTTGTTCAGCCGAATGAAGTCTGAAAGCGCTGTTCTCAGTGTTTTAGTATACATCACGTCGTAGTATATCTCCCGATAATTAGCTCGATCTAAGATTGCTGACAAACGCTTTATAGGTTCCTTTTGTTTAAAACTTGATAATTTTGCTAAGTGTGTAAACCTTGGAGTGCCAAAGTAAATTTGAGATAACTCAAATTTTATTATGCTTCCACAGCATGCCGCATAACCCCTATTTTCAATGAGAAACTTAACATATCGTTCAATTTCACTGAAAATATAAAAATCGTCGTTGTCAGCTAAAAGACAAAATTCGGTATCTACAACTTTATTTAGAATATGCGACAGCTTTCGCATATATGTAATGTGATCCTTATCATACTCTGAGCGTACTAATTTTACTCTTAGAGTATTTTCATGTTTCTTAGCTAGAATGAAGGATCTATTACTACCATCCGCAATAATGATTTTAAAACGAAGCCTGACCTTCATTGCATACTCTAGCCAGCGCGTCGTCATTTCATGATTGTCTCGGATAGACAATATTATTGTAAGCTGGTCTTTAACACAGTTTTCAAAATTATCATGTGTATTCATTTAAATTTCACAGACCTTTACCACTTTACCAATAATTCCATCCGTTCATTCGATAATAATAATCTCCATCACTTTATTTTATCGTCAGATATTGTGCCTGATTGTAAAAGCTGTGTGTACTTGCCCGCCTTTATGATTTTGCCACCTTTCAGCACAATTAAATTATCGCAGACATTTAGTAAAGCTGTGCGATGTGAAATAATTATGATTGTTTTTTGATGCGAAAAATTGAAAATCGATTTCAGTACCATTTTTTCGGTGGCAGTGTCTAAAGCGCTTGTCGCTTCATCAAAAATCAAAATTTCTGGGTTTTTGTAAAAAGCGCGAGCTATCCCTAATCGCTGACGTTGGCCGCCTGAGAGTATTATACCACGTTCACCGACGCGAGTTTCATATCCGCTTTCCATCTCATTTGTAATGAAATCATCAATACACGCGATTTGCGCACATTTTTTGACCCTCTCGTAGTCGATTTCATGTTTTGGTAGTCCAAAAGCAATATTTTCAGCTATCGAAGTGTCATTTAGAAATACTTCCTGCGGCACATAGCCAATGTTTTTACGCCATGTTGATGCAGACTGTCTGTCCAGAATTCTGCCATCCACTAATAAGTGACCGTTTGCAGGATATAATAGCATTAGCAAAATATCTGCAACAGTCGACTTTCCAGATCCAGTATGCCCAATTATTCCCAAGCTACTGTTTTTGGGGATTAGAACTGAGAAATTGTGCAGCGAAGGAATAGTTTTATCGGGGTAAGTAAAAATTATATTGTTTAATTCAATATTCGAGTAAAACGGCACCTGTGCAGTTTTATTCTTTTTCGACATTGGGATTTCTAACCGTGTCTCATTATATAAATTTGAAATTATTGCATCTCCAAAACGTATTGCTGCGATACCTTGATATATTGATTGCGCTACCGGCTTCATGCGAATTAAGCAGAGAGCATATATTCCAATTGTAGGTAGAACGTTACCCAAAGCTGTTCCATGAAGCCCACCTTCTAACTTTATTAGAACAAGTGTAAGTATAATAATTGCACCAAATACAACTACTTCCACGATATAGCTTGGAATTATGCCCAGTGTTTGATGCCCTGCATGGCTTCTTGAAAACTGGTGGGAGCCAATTTCAAAAGCGCTTAACGAGGCGGCCTCTGTATTCCAAACTTTGATCGTCTTTATCCCCCCGAAAGCGTCAGATGCGGTCAAATATCGTTGTTTATTCGATTCAACTATTGTATCTCCAAATTTCTTTATATGGTTGTGAAGAAAAAGATAAATAATAGAATAGAGGCCGCCGAGCAACAGTACGGATAGTATAATGAGAAGTGGGTTTATAACCACAAGAAGGCCCACTAATGAGATTAAAATTACTATGTTTGAAATTAGCGTTAGAATAGGCCTGATTACCCTTTCGACTGAGTGGTCGATATCTGACAAGATATTTTTTGTTAACTCAGAGGAATGCCTTTTCATAAAAAATGAATACGGTTGATTTAAATAAATTTCTAGAATTCGCTTACTTATTTTATGTCTTAAGTCCTCCATGAATCTATTATTGTAATACTGAGAAAAGCCCCGGAAAAGAGCTGCAAATGCAATGAATATAAGTGATAGAAATCCAAGGATGAAGATAAATTGATTAGTGTTGACGGCTATGTTCAGCGCAGTCGTTATATAGAATAAATCCGCAAGAAAGGAGTTTTTTTCAATTATATTAGGATTGCCCAAAACTCCTAGAAAAGGCATGATAGAAGCCAAACCCACCATTTCAAAAAATGACAAGCCTACGAAAAGTAATAAAACTTTTTTAAAGTCCTTTGTCTCTGATGGTGACAAGATAGCAAATACTTTTTGTATCACATTCATTTAAGTAGTTCCTGATTTATTCTATTAATTGTTTAAGAGCGTGAATTTTCGGAATCATTGTAATAGTTACAGAAAAAACGAATATTTTCACTCATCGTTTTTAGTAATGCCGGATCCCCACAGCCTTTTAATATACTGCTGAGGCCTCAATTTGCAAATATTGGCCGAAGTTACAATCAGGCAGCCTTGTCCCTGATTATGATGACATCCGCCCAAAGCTATATTCTTTTTCAAATAAAGTGTCAGATTTTATAATTTATTACCCTTATGATACAAATGTTGCTGGCCTCTGCGTTCTATGCGGTATAGAAAGTGGTTGGATATTGTCTGCATTATAGTTGTCCGCTTTAATTTCTGAGAGAACATGAGTAATGGAGTCTAAAATTAAGATATGTGTTACCGGAGGAGCGGGGTTTATTGGGTCTTCATTCGTGTTGAACGCAATAAAAAATCATTGGGAAGTTCTAGTCGTAGATAAGTTAACTTACGCATCTTCAGGCAATCACCTTTCGCAAATAGAAAAAAATCCACTCTTTAAATTTGCCAAGGAGGATATTTGCAATTTTGAAAATCTTCATTGCATTGTCGAAAATTTTAAGCCTAATTTTATAGTGAACTTCGCTGCAGAATCTCACGTTGACAATTCAATCGAAAATCCGAAAGCATTTTTAGATACTAATATTTACGGTACGTATAATATTTTAGAGATTATTAGAAAATTAAAGAATGAGAATATCGATATCTGTTTGATCCACGTCTCCACGGATGAGGTCTACGGGTCCCTCCCTGCAGACGGTCTTTTTGTCGAAGACTCTCAATATAGGCCAAACAGCCCCTACTCAGCAAGCAAAGCCGCTAGCGACCACTTAGTGAGGGCATGGTCAAAAACATATGGGATACCATCGGTAGTTACAAACTGCTGTAATAATTTTGGGCCTCGACAACATCGTGAAAAGCTTATCCCCAAAATAATATACTCTCTTTTGAATAGCCAGAAGGTTCCAGTCTATTCAGATGGAAAGAACGTAAGAGAGTGGATTTTTGTTGACGACCACAATGCAGGCTTAATTAAAATAATTAAAAATTTTAAACCGCTTACTAGATATAATATTGGCAGCGGTTTTGAAAAAACAAACATGCAGGTTTTAAAGGAAATTTATACACAACTAGCTGAGCGCAAACTGATATCTATAGACTTTCAATCAACGTATATTAACGTGCAAGATCGGTTAGGCCATGATTTTAGATACGCGCTTGACAGCACAAGTTTTAGAACTGAAATGGACTGGTACCCAGAGACTTCCTTTGAAAAAGGCATCTCTATCACAATTGACTATTATACAGGCTCATTATGACAGAATATTTTCAAGAGTTCAAAGTTTCTAAGGTAGAAGAAACGAACGGTTCAAGCTTAGAATTCTTTCAGGACTTTACCTTCGAAACTAAACGGGTTTTTTTCGTGACGGCTGCCGAACAAGGTGAAGTGCGCGGAAGACATGCGCACAAAAAATGTAAGCAATTGATATATTCAGTAAAAGGCAATTTTGAAATTACACTTAAATTGAAAAATGGCTCAACTATATATAAAAATAACCTTTGTGAAAACAAAAGTGCGATTTTGGTTCTACCCCACGTTTGGGTGGAACTAAAAGCTTTGGAGAATAATTCTACTTTTTTTTGTTTATGCGATCGTAACTATGAAGAAAGCGACTATATAAAGCAGCCTAATACTTTTTTCGATTGCGTATAGTCTGGTGCTAAAATTCGGCATCAAGAGAGCTCAGTGAAATTGAAAAGCACGAAAATGAATTTTGAAAAAGGTGAATGCTAAAATGATTGGTATAATTTTAGCTGGAGGAAGAGGAACGAGGCTCTATCCATCGACTCGGCTCATTTCCAAGCATCTGCTACCCATCGCTGGAAAGCCAATGATTTATTACTCGATAACCACCCTTTTATATTTAGGGTGTACTGAGATTATTATTCTGTGTACACCAAAAGATAAGCAACTTTATGACAGAATTTTTACTACTGTAAGAGAATTAAATGTTAAGTTATCGTTTGTTGAACAAGATAAACCTAGCGGAATACCTGATGCTATATTACAAACAAAATCTCTTCGAAGGGATAGAGAAGCGATAGTCATTTTAGGGGATAATATATTTGTAGGTAATGATTTTAGACAAATGGATTTACTTAAGCGCGATAACAATTTTGCAATAATCACTAAAAAAGTCAATAATCCAGAAGAATTCGGGGTCATGATAGATGGTCCTAATGGGCGATCTTTCGAAGAAAAACCATCAGAATTTAAAAGTAGTAATGCAGTGCTGGGTTTGTATAAAATTCCCAAAGATATTGATGAAAAAATTTTGCAACAATCGTTCTCTGACAGGAATGAATTAGAAATAATGGACACAATTTTTCAGTACAATAAAGAGGGTCGATTGTCCGTCAATAGTTTAGGCCGAGCAACTTATTGGTGTGATGCTGGTAGTTACGATAGAATAAATGAAGCAAACGAATTCATTACCGTTCTTGAAAAAAATTCACTTGGCCTCGTCGGTTGTCCAGAAGAGGCAGCACTCAATTCTAAATTGATTACTGAAGAGGAGTTTGAGGCAATGGTTTTAAAAATGCCTGGTTGCTCTTATCGAACAAGTCTCAAAAAACTCCTGTTGGACCGCCAAAAATGAAAATTCCTCAAAGTTTGTTTTTAGCTCATCCAATCTATAAAGACGAACGCGGAGGTCTTGAATTACTACATTGTCCAACATCACCATTTTTCAATGTTAGTTCGGAGTATAATACTTCTCCAACGCAAGTACTTTTGTCTAAGACAAATCCATACACAGGACGTGGCTTGCATTTCCAAAAAAAACATCCTCTTTTCCAAGTTATATCAGTTATTGATGGTGAGATCACTGAGTGCCTAGTCCAACGAAAGAATAAAAACGGCTCCCTAGAAGCTTGTTCACAAAAGATCAAATCTACTGATAAAAATAATACATTTATGGTGCCAGCGGGTTGGGCTCATGGGTTTTATACATTGGAAAAACCCGCAACTTTACTTTATCTGGTCTGGGGAGAACGTAGGATAGAGGATGAGTCCGGATTGAACTTAAAAAGTACAACTTTTAACTTCTTAGATAAATCTCTGAAAAACAAAATTAAACTTAATGAAAGAGACGCCGAGTATGAATACATCTGATTTCTTTAAAATTTCCACACCTGTTGATTTTTTTGATTTTGGCAGAATGCCAATTGCGAACGGCTTTGGTCCGAAGGACGCTGAAGTTAACACATTCCATATGGTAGCTGATTTCTTTGAAGAACTGAAATTAGTAAAACTCCGGGAGCAACCTGAAAACATTGAAATGTTTAACGAAAACTATGCTTTTTTTACTGGCACTTCTCAAGGCATGATCGCCCACTTCGAGCGAACTGCTAACCAGTTAGCGAAACGCCTATCCTGGAATAGAAATAGCACAATTCTTGAAATTGGATGCAACGATGGCACCTTTTTAAAGCATGTTAAACGTTATTCTCTGAATGTTCGCGGTATTGAACCTTCTAAAAACGTTGCTAATGCTGCTCAAGAGAAAAATATCGATATTGACGTCGAATTCTTTGGGTCAGATTATTCAATGCTAGATTTTTTTACAAATCAAGTTGATACAATCTATGCAGCAAACGTAATTTGTCATATTCCCGATGTTTTAGATGTGATGATGACTGCTAAAAAGGTTTTGAAGAAGAGCGGTTATTTTGTCTTTGAAGACCCTTATCTTGGTTCGATGTTGTCAGCAGGTTCGTTCGATCAAATTTACGATGAGCATGCTTATATCTTTTCTGTTGAAGCGGTTCAGAAGCTTGCAATGCAATGTGGCTTGACATTAGTAGACTGCGAGTGGTTGCCAACACATGGAGGATCAATGCGTTACTATCTTCAGAACTCGGATGAAAAAGCAAACTATAGAGTAGAACAATGGCTTGAATATGAGGCGTTATTAATCACTCCAACTACATTTTCCACATTTAAAGATACATGTGCTTTTGGCAAAAAGCTCATGCAAAACGCCATGCGTGTGTTTTCTGAGGAAAACTTGATTGTAGAAGGCTTAGGTGCCACATCAAAGAGCACAACGATATTAAATTACTATGAATTGGACGTTAATCATATCAGTACTATTTACGATAACTCACCTGGAAAAATTGGAAAATTTACTCCTAAAACAAACATTCCAATCAAAAGTGATACAAGTTTCGGCAATGTCAAACCAGATATATTATTCCTTTTTGCTTGGAACCATGAGAAGGAAATACGAAATAAATACTATGACAAATTGTCTGAGACTAAAATAATTACTCATCTGAAAAAAGATTTTGAGACCCTGATTTAATTATGCTTTACTTCAACGAACCGAGGCGAAAGTTTATTCATCAAAAATTTAATTTCCTAGACGACTTTGGGAGATTAATTGAATCGGGATCTTATATAAAAGGAGATATGGGACGAGAGTTAGAGGTTCAAATTAAGCAATATTTAAACGTCGACTTTTTTTCAGGTTGTGCAAACGGAACCGATGCAATTACGATCAGTTTGATGGCAAGTGGCATTACAAAAGGAAGTAAAGTCTTAATTCCAGCGATGACAGCGCAGGCATCCGTAGTTGCTGTCATTAGGGCAGGTATGGTTCCAGTATTTGTAGATGTCAATTCACAAGGGCTCATTGATGTTGATACAACCGAGCAGGCCATCAAATTACACAATCCAGCAGCAGTATTGGTCGTACATTTATATGGATTGACGGCAAGTTTGGAACTAATAAGAAAATGTCAAGAGAATGAGATAGTTGTCATCGAAGATTGTGCGCAGGCATTCGGAAGCAAATTTTCTACGGGTGAATATGCAGGAACTGTTGGCGACTTCGGTGCGCACTCGTTCTATCCAACCAAAAATCTTTCTACCATCGGAGATGCCGGAGGGATTAGTATTAAAAATGCCGACAAACACATAGGGCAGGTTATCAAGTCAACAGCAGAATATGGCTGGAACAATCAACGAGAAGTCATTAGGCTAGGCTTCAACTCACGGATTGATGAAATTCATTGTTCAATAATTTCTAATCAACTGAAAGATTTAAGTAAACAATCACGCAGCAAAAAAGAAACTTGCAAAACGTATCTGGATGGAATGAGAAATCACTATGCATTCACTCCGATGGCAAGCAATGCGGAAGTTTCAAGGTGCCAACTACATTTATTCTCTGTTTGTGTCAAAGAACCCAAAGGTGTTGACGAATATTTTAGAAAGAGAGGAGTAATATTAGGTAGACATTACGATAGGCCTCTACCCTATCATAAGAAATTTACAGAATTTGATTTTATTAAAACTAAGTCAAAATCCAATGCTTCTGAAATTGCTAAGACTCAGAGATCCCTTCCATTTTTTCCGTATCTACTTAACCAAGAAATTGAACTTGTAATGGGAATAATAAATGAATACCCAAGTTAAAACATATTTAGTTTCAGGTGGTCTAGGTCATATAGGTTCCAGCCTAATTACTAAACTTTTAGGCAGCGGCCATCGCGTAATTGTAGTTGATGATCTTTCGACACAAAGATTTTCTTCACTTTTTGGGAAGTTTCACAATAAAAATTTCTATTTTATTAATGATACCCTCCAAAGTAAGTTAGTTGTACACGAGATTAAAAAAATATTAGATAAGACTTCGAATAACCTTGATGCTGTCGTTCATCTTGCAGCTCAAACCAATGCAGCTGACTCATTTGATCGAGAGGCTGAACTCAAAAAAAATAATATTGAAGCGACTCATGCAGCGATAGATATTTCAAACGCAGCAAATTGTACCTTAGTCTACCCGTCCTCAACATCAGTTTATGGTGAGAACTCAGATCGGGTTACTGAAAAGTCAATTGTAAACCCACAAAGTCCTTATGCTGAGAGTAAAATCGTTGAGGAAAAACTAGTTTTCGAAAATTCCTCAATGCCAATAATTTTAAGGCTTGGCACAATAGCAGGCCCCTCAACAGGAATGAGGTTTCACACAGCAGTTAATTCTTTTGTTTGGAAATCTATAATTGGTCAACCTGTAACAATTTGGACCACCGCTTATGACCAAAAACGCCCATATCTCTGCTTGAGTGACGCACTGAACGCTTTAGAACATTCACTGTCGTCTAAAACACAAAGGGGTGAGACCTACAATGTACTGACAGAAAATAGTACACCAAGAGCTATTTGTGAAATGATCACAGAAATAACCGGAAAATTTGAGATTAAGTTTGTTGATAACAGAATCATGAACCAACTTTCATATGAAGTTAGTGCAGAAAAATTTCGACAGACAGGCTATGCGGCCACTAGTAACCTGAGAAAAGCCATAGGTGATACTATAGAGTTCTTAAAAAATAATAAACATTAAATATATTTTTGAAAATGAGATGAAAGACAATTATATTATTTACTAATGAAATATTTATTAATTTTTAAAACAGACCAACAAGTTCTAACTTTTACTATTTTTAAATATCTGGTTCCATTAGAAATAAATACTGTTTCTGGATAAAAACCTAATTTTAAACAGGACTTTCATTGTAATTTGATACAATGCATTGTTGCGTGATTGTGCTTTAGGACGACTTATGACTATGCGTTTAAAATTAAAAGTTATTTTTTACTCAATGGGATATATATTCAAAATCAAATTCAGAAAATTTAAGGCTTGTTAAAACTTAAACACAGTCAGTTATTCTTTGTGCATACCTAGTTCTT
>CAJQLW010000076.1 GCA_905479325.1 uncultured Flavobacteriales bacterium | reverse complement strand
TAATTTTAGAGTCAGAAATCATAAGAGAGATTTTAGTTAATTAAATGTTTGTCATACCTTTAAATTACTAATTATCTCTCTTTTTTGCAATAAAAATTGCTTTTTCTTATGTCGAACTCACGTTATTATTGTAATGATTATCCATTTATCTATGCCACGGAAAAGTTCTAAGTCGTCGCTGACGGAATTTAGGTCGATATATCTATAATTAATCTTTCAATGTAAATATTGTCTAGCGCCTTTAATGCTTGCTGTTGTTATAGCATTACTCCATGCAAAGTATATGGAGCAGAACCCCCATTACTTGTTGCTGTATGTGCTCAATCTGATAACCCATTGCACGAAATTGAAGCTATTTCATATATTGCTTCTGAATATAATTGGGTAATTAGAGCGTAGCCATTACCTAAATTTCTTACCATGGTTCCGCCTGAGGGGCTCGGCCTGTTTTTTAATGTGTCTTTATTACACAGGAATCTTTTTGGTTAAGTTTTTTGATATACTTACAGAGACCCTTCTATTCGATTTTCTACCTTGCACCGTTGAATTTGATGCAACTGGTTCCTCTTCCCCTTTTGATAGAACATCATAATTTACTGTAATTCCTTTTTGAATAAAGTACTCTTTAACAGCGTTTGCCCTTCGTTCTCCAAGAACATTATTATATACTGAAGGTCCATAAGAATCTGTATGGCCAGTTATAGTCAAAATACTTCCTTCTGCCAATTCCA
This sequence comes from uncultured Flavobacteriales bacterium, assembly GCA_905479325.1. Classification (GTDB taxonomy): domain Bacteria; phylum Bacteroidota; class Bacteroidia; order Flavobacteriales_E; family Vicingaceae; genus NORP294. Next base: position 3,575 of record CAJQLW010000076.1, on the reverse strand, counting down.
ATCCTTCAATATATTTATCAATTTGGTGTATGGCGATATCTGAAAGTGAATATGAATCGAAACCGAAGTATACCAAAAGTTCTATACTTCCCTCTTCTAAGTCCTCCGAGAAGTTTCCTTCTATTCTAGATAAACTATCCGCTTCTTTTAAATCTACTGAACTTTCTTGTGTTTCTAATATTTTAGATATTTGTTGAACTATAGATCCTTTTGACAAGGAATCACGCACAGTTTCCATTGATTTGAGTAAAAAACTCTCCGATTTATCTCTTACAGCTCCCTCCTTATTAGACTCAACCATTTTAGTTGTTGATTCTGTACTTATTATTCCCCTTTCGCTTGATGCTAACAACTCTGCAATAGATATGTCTATCATTTCTATATCATTCCCATCCATCAAGGAAATAGTATATTCTGAGGCTGTTAATTTTTTATACGTGAATTTCCCTTTATTATCTGCATAAATCGTATCGACCACAACTCCTAATTGATCTTTTACCAACAATTTAATAGGAGCTGTAGAAGTTGTATCCAATTTTGCTAGTGATATTCTGCCTTCTAAAACATTAGTATCTGATGACACAATTAACTCAATCGTTTGATTTTCGCGCGCAAAAGTTACCTCATAAATATCACTAAAGGAATCACGCACAGTTTCCATTGATTTGAGTAAAGAACTCTCCGATTTATCTCTTACAGCTCCCTCCTTATTAGACTCAACCATTTTAGTTGTTGATTCTGTACTTATTATTCCCCTTTCGCTTGATGCTAACAACTCTGCAATAGATATGTCTATCATTTCTATATCATTCCCATCCATCAAGGAAATAGTATATTCTGAGGCTGTTAATTTTTTATACGTGAATTTCCCTTTATTATCTGCATAAATCGTATCGACCACAACTCCTAATTGATCTTTTACCAACAATTTAATAGGAGCTGTAGAAGTTGTATCCAATTTTGCTAGTGATATTCTGCCTTCTAAAACATTAGTATCTGATGACACAATTAACTCAATCGTTTGATTTTCGCGCGCAAAAGTTACCTCATAAATATCACTAAACGTCCTATTTCGATTACTCGAAAACATTGCAGTCCACTCATCTACTATAACATAAGACGCATCAAACCCTTTCGAATTAATATTTTCTCCTAAATTCTCCGGTGGTGTCCAGTTCGTCCATCCATCTCCAATACGCTCGGATTTAAACAAGTCAGCTGATCCAAAACCGTCATGACCATCGCTAGAAAAATACAATACTTGTTTATCTGAAGATAAAAATGGCGTTGTTTCTATAAGTGGTGTATTTATTGTAGAGCCTAGATTAATCAACTCCCCCCAACTGCCGTCTTCTTGTTTTAAACTAACAAATAAATCTTCATAATCAGAACTATCAGCTGCAGTTGCAACAAAAAATTGCTCTTCATCAGGAGTAACATAAAATGAATAAAACCCATAAGCAATTTCAAATCCTGGAATGCTTATTCCAACAGGGCTATCAAATACTCCACCTTCATTTAATTGAAGATATGACAATCCCTTAGCAAGCTTGTTTCTTGTGTCATTAGAATTAAATAAGTAAAGTCTTTTTTCATTATTAGTAACTCCAATTATAACATTATTCGAATTGTCATTAGCTGAAATTTTCCAAGGAGTGGCATTTGACCATTCTCCTTCTATTTTTTCACTTATCCAAATTTCTTGCCCTAAAGTTGAAGCTTTTTTCTTATTAGAACTCATGTGCATGAAGTACACTTTATTCCCGGACGGAACTATTATCGGATTACTCTCTTCCCCTTTTGTATTAATACCGTTTATTTCTTTAACTGATTCAATATGCTTTATTGACGTCTGACTAAATAAGTAAATACTATTAAATGTAAAATAAGCAATAATTATTAATCTATATTTTGCTGTCCTCATAATTTTTTTGTTTAATCCTAGTGATAAGGTTTAGAAACTAGCTCCCTTTACAGAAAGTGAGTAAATTGAAACCCCTATAAACAATTCATTACTTCCACTTGATACAGAACGAATCTCAGAAATATTATAATCATACGAATACCCAATTTTTAATAGCCCATTTATATGATAGCTAAATATAACTGATACTGCATCTTGACTTCTATAAGCTAACCCTGCCGAGAGAAATTGCTTATATGTTAGTAAAGCATTGATATCATAACTCAGCGGATTGTTACCAACTTTTTTTAACAAGAAACCGGGAGATAGGCGAATATCATTTGTTATATCAAAATGATATCCTGCCATTGCGTAATGGTATATTTGAAACCGCTCCGAACCTGTTTCAATTTTTAAATTCGCCAATCCTATTTCACTTCGAATCAACTGTTGAGCAGAATAACCAATATAAAATTTATCAGAATATGCATAAACTCCTGTATTCATATTAAACCTATTAGAGTTACCACTACTAACATAAGCGTCATAAATTGGATCCCCTGAATATAAAACATCTCCCTTCGTCTCATCAAAACTAAAACTTTTCAATCCTGCACTTAATCCCATAGATATGGATATTTCTCCATTCACAGGCAGATGTAATGCATAAGATCCGGTAGCTTCTAATCGTTTAAAAGCTCCAAATTCACTTGAATTAACAACTCCTCCAACAGCATGTTTAATGGTTGGCTTTCTCCTTGATGGATGCCCCCAAGAATTGCTCATTCGCACTGCAGATCGCATATAATTTTTAGGCCTATTTAAAACTGTATGACCGCTTACGTAATAAGTAGAAGGTGCTACATCAATACCTGTCCATTGTTTACGATAGCCCATACGGATATCAGCATAGTTTTCATTTCCTGCAGCGGCAGGGTTGACTATGTAATGATTCAGGTTGTACATTGTGTACTGCTGAACAGTTTGCCCATTTAATTTAAATCCTGTAATCAGAATTACTGCAATTATTAATATTCGTTTCATAGCTTATCTTAATATCGAAATAACTCCTGTTACAACTTCTGATTGACCCAATAGCTCATATTTTATGAGGTAATAATAAGACCCAACTGATAAGTCAGTTCCACCATACTTCCCATCCCACGGATTAAAGGATTTTGAACGGAATACCTCACTACCAAAACCATCATAAACAACTATATCATAGGAGTCTAATTCCTCTAAGTTTTTAATCTCCCAAGTATCATTCTGTCCATCGCCGTTTGGCGTAAATGCACCTGGTATTATTAATCCTTTTAAAACAGTTACGTCTACATATCCATCTGCAAAACATCCATCAGAAGTAGTTACTCTAACAGAATAGCGCGTATCCTCATCAGGGCGAGCATAAGGTGTTTGAATTGAACTATTGTCTAAGCTAAACATAGGCGACCAACTGTACTGTATTACAGGAATATCGGTATCTACAAAAAGTCTTACACCGTCCTCTTTGAAAATTGTTGTATCAGGTAGTGTAGTCAAAACTGGAATATCAGCTCCAATTAGTGTAACCGTATCACTACTAGTTCCGCATACCCCATTACTGATGGTCCATGAAAGTTCATTCACTCCATCGCTCAAGCCACTTACTGTTGCGTTACCATTGTTGACA
>CAJQLW010000075.1 GCA_905479325.1 uncultured Flavobacteriales bacterium | reverse complement strand
AAGTCAAAACTTTCGGGTAATATTGCCCTCCCAATCTTGAAAAAGATAAAATTCCTCCTTAGCTCAGTTGGTTAGAGCATCTGACTGTTAATCAGAGGGTCCTTGGTTCGAGCCCAAGAGGAGGAGCCATATTAGACAGGAGGTCATTTTTGACCTCCTTTTTATTTTTATTCTTTCGTAAAACCTTACTGGCCAACATAATAGATTCGATCTCTGGAGTGAAAATGTTGTTGCAACTCTCAAAATCGAAATTTTCGAATTTTTCGGTAAAGATGCAACCAAGAATCTAAATCAATTGGGAAACATTGACATAGTGTTCAAAATTTGACTTCTGTTCTATTGTGTGATCTGAGTTTCTAAGAATATTTTTGGACTTATGTTCTTCTTTTGTAACCTTAACCGTACCCCATAAAAAGAGATTCTCAAATAACCAATTTTTAACCATCCAATCAATGTTGTAGTTTTCTTTTTTGAATTTATCGTGAATATATTTTCCAATTTCAGTAGCCCCTAATAGATGATCATTCACACAATCCTTTGAGTTTAAAATTGAAGAATCTTTACTCATTATTTTGGAAGGTATACCTTGAGGCTTACCTATACCATGATAACCAAGTTCCAACCTATAGATTCTTTGTTCTAAAGTATTAGGTGGTAATAAATTATTTGGGATGTAATAATTGTCTATTCGTTCTAAACGAACCAATGCATAATTGAAAAACATAATGAATCTTTGATTATGTTTATTCCAAATATTCTCTCTTACACGTTTATTAAACTCCTTTTTAAAATTCATACTTAATGTTTTGTATAAAGGGTCATGGAATGAACATATTGTTTTTCATACATCTATTTTAAAATTAATAAAATATAATGATATTAAAAATAAAAAAGAACTATATGTATAGTTCAAATTAGAGTTATGTTCAAATTAAATTTTATATCAGAAGAAAATAGTAATATTTACTATGCACAAAACGGAGAGTTTGCAGTCAAGGAATTACCTGAAATGAAAGAGGAAGATGGGTTTGAAGTTTATATTGATGATGATGAGTATTTAGATTTAAATGAATACTTGTCTGAGGGGGATGACGCTGAGGTAGTAATAAATTGGAGTACAAAAATTGATTTTCATACCAAAATTATCACAATTATTGGTGAAATTGAAGAGGAATACGAAGATTGGGATTATTCCTTTGATGTATATGATATTGAAGTAGCATTAAGAGGTATTACAGATAAATTTAATATTACTTGGAAAGAATCTTCTTTGCTTGATGAAGATGGTGAAGAGCAATGGTAAACCTAAACCATAGGAATCTAATCTAAGTCAATAACAGACAAAGTTATGCTGCAACTTTTAATAATAGGGGGAGCTAAAGGCTGTAGTTTGACTACGGCCTTTTTTTGTTTAAAGAAACACCTTATCTTATGACTTCAATTATTTAGTGCGCCCAAAGTTTGATTTTGATGCCATTGATTCAATTGATGGCAACAACGAAGCTTTTAAATTACTAGATGCTGTTGCCGATAGCTTGGCACTGAATTCCTACGCCATTATTGATAATTTTTTATCAGATAAAGAAGCCTTAAACTGCTTAGAAGTGCTCAAAGACAACAAAAAGCAGGGTAATTTTAAGAAAGCGGGAATTGGCACTTCCAATCAATTCCAAATTGATAACAGTATTCGAGGAGATGAAATTAAATGGTTAGATGAAGATAACCTTTCAGCTGCGAACCAAGTGTACATTGACCAAATTGAAGCGATGATGCGGTATTTTAACCGCACCTTGTTCTTGAGTTTAAAAGATTTTGAATGTCACTTTGCGCATTATCCCGCAGGCGCCTTTTACAAAAGACACCTTGATTTACTGCAACTGTCTGATCACAGAAAACTGAGCTTTGTTCTTTACCTAAACCCAAATTGGAAACAAGGAGATGGTGGAGAATTATTACTCTACTTGAATGAAAATGGAACCGAAAAAACGGTAACGGTTGATCCAATGCTAGGGAGATTGGTCGTTTTTCGTTCAGAAATTCTGGAGCACGAAGTGGCGTTGGCGCATAAATCTAGATATAGCATTACAGGTTGGATGCTTGACCAATATAAGGGGACTACGTTTTTGTAAAACCTTCTAAAGTTTCTCTTACTCCACCTTAATGCTAATGACACCAGTATCGTTAAATGGTCCACTTACCACTTTCCCAGTTGCATCAATCAATTGAATCCTTAAATTGTGGTATTCTTTAGTCATACCGTTTAACTTAAATGCTTTATTCAGTGGCAAATTAAATTGACTCCCATCAGCAATCACTCTGGCAAAATAAGTAGACCCAGCCGGAATGTTCTTAGCATAAAAATCTAGATACATCCCTAAGCTATCAAACCGGTTGGGAAGATGATGAAACAAATGAATTCCCGTTTCGGTTACATCGCTTTGCTGCGCTTCGCCTACAACGTAATTTTTTAAAAACACCGCTTTTTCATTTGGTATTCGCAATCCGTTTGCCAACGACAAAAAGGCTAAAACAACGTTATTCCCCTCTAGTATTTCCACCTCAAATTCGGCAGTTTTACTAATCATGAGAGGTCCATTATTTACCGTATAATGAATTTCGTAACCTACAGGCAACTCCTCTTTAAATTGAAGGTGAACTTTTCGATCCGCCTCTTTTATAACCTCTTTTTCTAATGTTAATTCCTCTAGCGCATATTCCTTTTTATTTTTCACTGAAATTGCTTGGATTGAACCTTTTTGCATTCCAACTCCGCTTTCTAATTCAACTGCTAATCGCTCTTCTAAGGAAGTTGAATCTGAGCATGAAAACAAAACGATACAAATACAAAAGAATGGAATATATAATTTCATGTAATACAAATAAAAAAGGCCGCGCAAAATGCGCAGCCTAAATTAATGTTTTTAAGACAATTTACTCTACCGTAATCTTTATGGTAGCACTCATTTGTAAGCCATAACTTTGGTGATAACCATCAGCAAATTGCATGGTTAACATATGGTTACCTGCCGGTAAATCAAGTTCCGTTTCCGTTTGTCCTTTGCCAAAATGAATGTTTACAGAATCAGCTGGTACAACAATTCCTCTATCTAATGGCCCGCCATTGATAATAATATGGTGGTGCCCTTTTCCTTGGTTTAATGCTCCAGCTGGTTCTACTTCCATTCCTTCAATCCCAAATACGACTTTCACTGGAGAGCTGACTGTTTGCCCATCTTCTAAGTTGGCAAAAAACACTTTCGCTCCTTCAGGAATTGTTAAGGGTTCAGCTTCTTCTGCCATTTCTTCCATGGCATCATGGTCGTGGTCATCGTGATCCATTCCCGCTTCATGCATTTCGTAATGGTTCATTTCTTTTTCTTCTGTGTTCTTAGGAGCTTTTCCACAAGAGGCTAAAAATACTCCAAGAGCAATCGCTAAAATGTTTATCTTTTTCATGTTTATTGGTTTTTATGATTCGAATTCAATTAATACTTGATTTTTTTCTACGGCATTCCCTTCTTTAACAGCTATTGATTTTACAATAACATCTGACGGTGATTTTAAAACGTTTTCCATTTTCATGGCCTCTAAAACAACTAAAGTTTCTCCTTCTTTAACTGATTGTCCAACTTCAACTTCAATCTTTAAAACCAAGCCAGGCATAGGAGCTTTTAACTCTTTTACCACGTTGCTCGTTAAATTATCTAAACCTAATTGCTGCAGCAATAAATCGAAACGGTCTTCAACTTTGGCTGTGTAAATGTTGTTGTTTACCTTCAACTCAATTATTTTTTTGAGCTGATCTACTCCAACAACTTCAACTGAATAGGATTGCTTGTTTCTAATGATATGAAACTTTCCTGACTTCACCTCGATTTGGTCCCGGTTAACTGCAACACCATTCAAGTCAGCCGAGTTTTCTGTTAGCTGGTCAATAGAATAACTATTCCCATTCTCAATTTCTACCTTAACTTCACTCATAATAGCACAAAGATACATTTTATGCGTTTACCCTTTATCATATTCAATTTGATAATTCTAAGTTTAAAATGCATTTTTGCAGCACAAACATAATCGTTATGAAGAAAGCATACATCCCATTGATTATCATCTGTTTTATTGGCCTTATTGAAGCTTGTAAAACAGCCGAAACGGTGTCTGAAGTTCCTACAAATTTCGTAGAACTAGATACCATTACCATATCTTCAGATTCTGAAAGAGAAATTTACCGAGCTTCTGAAAAAAGAATTAATGATGTATTGCACACAAAGCTAGAAGTGAGTTTTGATTGGGATAGCGCCTACCTTTATGGAAAAGCGAACCTCACACTGAAGCCCTATTTTTATCCAACTGATAGTTTAGTTTTAGATGCTAAAGGATTTCAAATTCACGAAGTAGCCTTAGTTGATAAGATTGGCAAAAAGTCTCCTTTAAAATATGTTTACGATGACTCGTTTTTGAAAATTAACTTAGGTAAAACGTATACAAGTGCCGATACCTACAAAGTTTTTATCGATTACACCGCAATGCCAAATAAATTAGAAGAAAGCGGAAGCTCTGCGATTACTAGCGAGAAAGGATTATACTTTATAAACAACGACGGTGCCGACCCAAATAAACCAAAACAAATTTGGACGCAAGGTGAAACGGAATCAAGCTCGTGCTGGTTTCCAACAATTGATTCACCAAACGAAAAAACAACACAAGAAATTTACATCACAGTTGACTCAAATTATGCTACCCTTTCAAACGGAGAGCTAATGTTCCAATCTGAAAACGAAGATGGAACCAGAACAGATTATTGGAAACAAAAACTGCCCCATGCACCGTATTTATTTATGATGGCAGTTGGAGAATTTGCCATTGCGAAAGATAATTGGAGAGGTAAGCCCGTGCACTATTATGTGGAAAAGAAATATGCTGATGAAGCAAAAGAAATCTACCCAAATACGGTAGAAATGTTAGAATTTTTCTCGACAAAACTAGGGTACGATTACCCATGGGATAAGTACCATCAAATAGTTGTTAGAGACTATGTATCAGGGGCAATGGAAAACACAGGGGCTGTTATTTTTGGGGACTTTATTCAAGGAGACAAACGTTTTTTAATTGACAATGCCGGAGAAGACATTGTAGCGCACGAAATGTTCCATCATTGGTTTGGCGATTTGGTTACTTGTGAATCTTGGTCAAATCTACCTCTGAATGAGTCATTTGCCACCTATGGTGAATACCTTTGGAACGAACACAAATATGGAAAAGATCAAGCGGATTACCACAACAATGGAGATTTGCGAGTGTACTTGATGCAGTCTAGAGTAAACAAAGAAACCCTCATTCGATTCAACTATGAAAATGAGATGGAAATGTTTGACAGCCATTCTTACCAAAAAGGAGGCAGAGTATTGCACATGCTGCGCAACTACGTGGGCGATGACGCATTTTTTGCAGGGCTTAAATTATACTTACACGACAATGAATTTCAAACAGTTGAAATTCACAACTTACGATTAGCTTTTGAAGAGGTTACAGGAGAAGACCTCAACTGGTTTTTTAACCAATGGTTCCTAAGTGCGGGTCATCCAATTATTGAAATTGAAAAAGCATTTGATTCAAGTAAACTGACGGTAACCATTAAACAAACGCAAGATGGACCTAATGTCCCAGAAATATTTGAAATTCCTACTAAAATTGACATTGTTCAGGCAAACGGATTAATCAGAATAGAAAACGTAAGAATTACCAAAAGAACTCAAGTTGTTGAAATTCCTCTTAGCAATGCTCCTTTATTGGTAAACTTTGATACCGATAAAGTTTTACTCGGAGAAATTAAACAAAACTATGAGAAAAGTGAAGCTGTTATACTTTACAACAACGCCAATCATTTTTTAGATAAGGTGGAAGCCATTAAATTGATTAAGAATAAAAAAGATTCTTCTGCTTTTGATTTAATTGAGAAAGCAATGAGCGATGAGTTTTGGTACATCAGAAATTCTGCCATACAGGCAGTGAAAAAGTTGGCTGGAGAACGACCAACCTCTACGTTAACCATGTTGAAAAAAATTGCAGCTACAGATGAGAAATCTTCCAACAGAGCATCAGCCATATCTGCTATTTCAATGTATTTCAACGAAGAAGTAGAACTTTCATTTTTAGAAGAACGAAAATCAGACTCTTCCTACAATGTAGTATCATCTGTGTTAGATGCTGTACACAAAAAAGATGAAGCGAAAGGAATGGAACTAGCAGAACAACTGGAAAAGGAAGATAATGCAAGTATATTATCAACTGTAGCCAACATATACGCTAGTAATGGGAATCCTGAGAAACAAGCCTTTTTTGAGGAAGCGCTGAAAAATGCTAGCGGATTTGGGAAATATGGTTTAATGAACAGCTATGGCGACTTTTTAGACAAGCAAGACAATGCAGCAATTGAAAAAGCATTGCCGACGTTAATTGAAAATAGTAAAGGAACAGGAATGTGGTTTGTTCGAATGGCTGGGCTGAATTCAATTATTAAAATGAAAACGAAAAACCAAGCAACCATAGAACAGTTGAACGCTGACATAGCCAAAACTGAAGACACAGCTGAAAAAGAAAAGTTAACCAATGCGTTAACAAAAGCCAATTCAATAAATACTAAGCTTACCGCAGCTTTAAAGGAGTTGCAAGAAGTAGAAACGAACGGAAACATGAAACGAATGATTGAAGGAGCGCTAGAATAAGCCTCCTTCTTTTTGTTGTTCTTCAAAGCCTTCATCTGGTAAGAGGTTGTCTCCGGTTGCTGCTGCTACAGCGAGTTGATCACAACGCTCATTTAACGGATTGCCAGCGTGACCTTTTACCCATTTAAATGTTACGTTGTGGCGCTTATAAACCTTTAAAAAACGCTTCCAAAGGTCAATGTTTTTCTTTTTTGCGAAACCTTTTTTCTCCCAACCAAATACCCAGCGTTTCTCAACAGAGTCTACCACATACTTGGAATCAGAAAAAATGGTAACATCTGCCCCATCATTTTTAATTTGCTCAAGCGCAACAATTACACTTAACAGCTCCATTCGGTTATTGGTGGTTTTAATAAACCCCGCTGACAATTCCTTGCGATGATTTCCTGAAAGCATAACCGCACCATAGCCTCCATTTCCTGGATTCCCCTTGGCAGCTCCGTCGGTATAAATAGTAATTTGTGGCATAGTTAATTTTCAAGAATCGAAAATAAGAAGAAGTTTTTGTTTCATAAGGGAATAAACACAAGCATTATTATATCAAGTTTTTACTGTTTTAGAACATAAATAGCAACTTTTGCAATTAACAACTCGTATAAAGCCTTTATGATTAAATTTGTTACATGAGTTTTACAACCATTATCCTAGAGCGCACAAACTACGTTGATGCACTTATGTTTCAAGAAAATTTTTTCAATGCACAATTGGAAAAGAAAGCAAAGGATGAAAAGACAAGTAATACCCTAATCTTATTACAGCATACCCCTGTTTATACCTTAGGAAAATCAGGAGACGAAAGCAATTTGAAAGTGCCAATTGAGGAAACTGGTGCTGAATTCTATAAAACTAAAAGAGGTGGAGACATTACATTTCACGGCCCCGGCCAATTGGTGGTCTATCCAATTTTCGATGTTGAAACCTACGGAATGAGTGTTCGAGCTTTTGTAGAAAAACTAGAACAATGTGTTATAGACTGTATCGCAGAGTATGGACTAAAAGGTAGTAGAATTAGTGATGCCAGTGGAGTTTGGTTGGATGCAGAAAATGGCAATGCTAGAAAAATTTGTGCAGTTGGCTTAAAAGTTAGTCGTGGCATTACCATGCACGGTTTAGCCTTCAATATTAACACAGACCTGAGCTATTTTGATCACATTGTACCTTGCGGACTAGCCGACAAATCTGTTACTTCTTTAGAAAAAGAGCTGGGTAAGGAAATGGATTTTTTTGAGGTACAAAACAAATTAATAGATCAATTCGAAAAACACTTTAGTTAAATGAAAGAATTAATAAGCCTTCTATTATTTTTCCCTTTTTTAGTTCACGCTCAGCTGCTTGAAAAAAAAGAAACACCAAAAGTGGAAGGCCACTATTGGGACTTAAATGGCAATAAGCAAATAGGTTTGTTTGAAATAGATCACACCAAATCTGCAGGAGTTGGCACAAAAATCAAGTTTTACGCTGATGGAAGTGATAAGCCCGAAAAGTTGAATAAAAAACACATGACGAGCTTTGTAATGGGCTCCGATAGTTTTGCATTAATACATAACTTCAGAGTAACTCCAATAATTAAATATATATCCGATTTCGCAGAAGTTGTTGACACAGGAGCTATTCATTTATATCTTCACAAAAGAAAGGCACAGCAATCTGGATCTACAGGTATGAATTCTGGATTCGGTACCGCATACTATTCTATATACCTTGAAGACTACATTATCAGAAAAAATAACTCACAAGAATACATTTGCATAAGTAGTAAAAAAACACTTGAAGATGTATTCCTACCCATGATTGAAGATTATACAGAACTTCATAAGTCGGTTAGCTTAATGAAGCCGAAAGATGCAATAGAGCAATTACCTGCACTCGTCAGAGAATATAAAAAGTATAAAAAAGCAAACCCTTAAAGGTGCTTCTCTGCATGGTAAGAAGACCTCACTAACGGTCCACTTTCTACGTGAGTAAAACCACGCTTCATACCTTCTTCTTTATAAAACGCAAAAACATCCGGATGAACAAACTCAGAAATGGGTAAATGCTTTTTAGAAGGCTGCATGTATTGTCCGATGGTCATAATGCTCACGCCAACTGATCGCAAGTCATCCATGGTTTCCAAAACTTCCTCTTTAAACTCGCCTAACCCAACCATTATTCCTGATTTGGTTTTGCTGATTCCTCCGTCTTTTAATCGTTTCAACACTTCTAAACTCCTGTCGTATTTTGCTTGAATTCTCACTTTAGCGGTAATTCGTCTCACAGTTTCCATGTTGTGCGAAACAATTTCTGGGGCAACTTCTATAATTGGTTGCAAATTCTCCCATTCCCCTTTGAAGTCAGGGATTAGTGTTTCAATGGTAATTCCCGGATTGTGCTTTCTAGTTAACTCAACTGTTCTTTTCCAAGCATTCGCTCCTCCGTCTTTCAAATCATCTCGATCTACAGAAGTGATAACCGCGTGTTTTAAGTTCATCAATTTGATTGACTTGGCTACGCGCAGCGCTTCAAACGGGTCAACATCTTCGGGTTTGCCAGTTGCTACATTGCAAAATTGACATGAGCGAGTACAGGTATTTCCTAAAATCATGAAGGTAGCCGTACCTGCACTCCAGCATTCTGCCTGATTTGGGCACTTCCCGGATTCGCAAATGGTGTGCAACTTATGGTCTTTCACCACCTGCTTGGTTTCCCGATACTCCTTCCCAGAAGAAATTTTAGTCTTCAACCAATCTGGTTTCCCAATTTTTACTTCTTGATCTTCTTTATTCTTGAATAGGTTCGCCACAGTACAATTTGCTTTTATTACAGTAACAAAGGTATTAAACGAAGGTTTACCAAAGGCAATACCAACCTTATAAATAACTCAAAAAACGAGCTACTTAAACGCCTAGATTCGTTCTAAATAACTTAACAGCAATCGCCAACAGTATAATTCCGAAAACTTTTCTTAAAACAGCAATTCCGCCAGAACCTAGAACTTTTTCAATTTTAGTAGAAAGTTTTAACACGGCGTACACCACAATCATATTCAAAATAATGGCAACAATTATATTGTGTACATCGTATTCGGCTCTTAGTGAAAGTAAAGAGGTCATAGTTCCCGCACCTGCAATTAATGGAAATGCAATGGGAACAATAGATGCTGTTTGAGGAATATCGTCTTTAAAAAGAGTGATTCCAAGAATCATTTCTAAGGCTAAAAAAAAGATAACGAAAGATCCAGCAATGGCGAACGAGTTCACATCAATTCCTATTAAACTCAAAATTGACTCCCCAACAAAAAGGAAAAGAATGAGCAGCACCATAGCTACAATGGTTGCCTTCTCTGACTTTATGTGACCAACCTTCTGCCTGAGGTCGATAATAATTGGAACAGAACCTATAATATCGATAACCGCAAAGAGAACCATTCCGGCCGTAAATATTTCTTTTATATTGAATTGCAACATTGTTTATGTATTAAATTTTGGCGGGCAAAATTACATAAAGCATCAATGCAAAAACGTTTAGTGAAACTTATTTTGAAAGCCTGTAAAACCGATGCAACTTACGATTAAGTGCATCAACTGCAGCAGCATAACTAGGGTTTGCTAAGAAGTAAATCAACGGAAACCCAAACAATAACTGTTCAGGATGCTTTTGAATTCCAGGTGCGTTAGTTCTAGCATAATAAGGGAAGGGCTCAACCATTTGCTCAAAATTCTGGTTTTTGACAACAAAAGCTCTAAATCCCAAATTTGCTTGTCCGTAATATCGAGGAACCCATTTTGACCTAAAATCCCCGATCTGTTCTAACTCATAATGAGACAACTGAACGAAGGTATCTTGCTTCATTGCAGTGTATTCTGCGGTGTAAATATTTTGCCTTGATAATTCGATAGTGGTGTCTAACTCAAGCTTCTCATTTAAAAATATTCTATCAAAATCACCCTTCCTTACTTGATTAGATTTGTCGCTGTAAAAAAAGTACACGGGGGCAAAGTCAAAATGAGTTTTAAATGCCTTCACTATTTTTTCATTTTGGGTTCGTTGCCATGTTTCCGCCTTACTTGCTTGCTTTTCTCTTCCGGCATTTCGCAAAGCCGTTATTTTATTTTCTGAAGTACTTAACCGAACCAATAACGCCCCGTCTTTTAGTTTATCAATATCAGATTTCGCCATTTCTCTTCTATGCAACCGGTAAGGTGTCTTCTTTTCTTTTTTACCGTGAAAGCGATATTTTAGCCCAAGCTGCATCGCAGATGAATTTATTTTTTGTGAAGGTATAATACCATTTAAGTAAAACGTAAACATAGGGCTAAGATAAAACTCTACTCCAGCCATAAGGTTAACTTGGTAGGACTCCTTACCCATGGGAACCGTCAAATTTATTGGACTCCCCGTAATTGAACGTAAACTAAGAGCAGATCTATATTCAAAACTAAACCCAGCATTGAACTTAACATCATCTACTTTTAAAGATGGTCCAACAAGAAGTTGCGCAACGTTCTGCCGCACTAAAACAGACGGAGTAACTTGAGATTGCTCTCGAGAAAATAAAAGAGTAGAACCGAGATAAAGCTTGTTTTTTAATTTAACAGCTACGTTTATTCCGGTGCTGGGAAAAGAGAATGCTGATTTCCTGCGCTCACCATCGAAGTAAATTCTAGAAAAATTACCCCCAATGATGATTCCCCTGATTTGCTTAGGAATTGAAAAGGACTCTTGACCCAGCGAAACACAGTTTAGACCACATACAAAGGCAAAAAACAAAAAACTTTTTTTCATTGGTAATCTTAGAAATCATTCATCAATTCAAAATCCAATTGCTTTTTAGAAAGGTCCGCTTTTAAAACTTTAACAGTTACCTCGTCTCCAATTCTGAATATTCTACCGTATTTTTTGCCTTCTACTGCATAGTTATCCGCGTTGAAATTATAGAAATCATCTTTCATACTGCGCAAACGAACCATTCCTTCGCATTTGTTTCCGTCTATTTCTACAAAAATTCCCCACTCACTTACACCAGATACTATTCCGCCAAACACCTCACCCTCTTTGTCTTGCATAAATTTAACTTGCATAAATTTAATGCTTGCTCGCTCCGCTTCTGTCGCTAACTTTTCTCTGTCAGAAGAGTGCTTACACTGCTCTTCTAACGCGGTCGCATCCGCCGCTTTTCCTCCATCTAAATAGTGTTGTAAAAGGCGGTGAACCATCACATCAGGGTATCTACGAATAGGCGATGTAAAATGTGAATAGAATTTAAACCCCAAGCCATAATGACCCACATTGTGGGCAGAATATACTGCCTTAGCCATTGTTCTAATTGCCAATTGAGAAATTAATGTTTCCTCAGCCTTTCCCTCAACTTCGGTCATTAGTCGGTTTAAGGTGTCTGAAATGCCTCTGGGCGAAGTAGTGTCAATTCGATAACCGAACTTTTTAATAAACTCGCTAAATGTTTGCAACTTTTCAGGGTCCGGACTGTCGTGAATTCTGTACACAAACGGTTTAGGGTCTTTCATCCCGCCAATTCGCTGCACCTGAGTTTCTTCTGCTCTCGCTCCAATAAACTCTGCCACTTTTTTGTTCGCTAATAACATAAACTCTTCAATGAGTTTGTTCGCATCTTTTTGTTCTTTTAAGAAAACGCCTAGTGGTTCTCCTTTTTCATCTAGTTTAAATTTAACCTCTAAGGTGTTAAAGTTGATCGAACCCTTTTTAAAACGATCGTTCCGCATCTGTTTAGCCAGTCGATCTAAAGTTAAAATCTCCTCCTTATAATCTCCTTTTCCCGTCTCAATAACTTCCTGAGCTTCCTCATAAGTAAATCTTCGATCAGAATGAATAACGGTTCTGCCAAACCATTGTTTATGAATCTTGGTATCGTTACTCATTTCAAATATTGCCGAAAAACAATATTTATCTTCATTGGGTCTCAAAGAACAGGCAAAGTTTGAAAGCACTTCGGGCAACATGGGCACCACTCGATCCACCAAATAAACAGAAGTTGCTCGTTCATAAGCTTCTTTATCTAAAGCACTTCCTTCTTTTAAATAGTGACTAACATCTGCAATGTGAACACCAATTTCCCAATTGCCGTTTTTTAATTTTTGTAACGAAAGAGCATCATCAAAATCTTTCGCATCTATTGGATCAATGGTAAAGGTGGTTACTTTTCTTAAATCTTTTCGTTTCTTAACTTCCGATTCCTGAATGCTAACGTCTAAATTCTCAGCCGCTGCTTCAATCCCATCAGGAAATTCATAAGGCAATCCATACTCAGCCAAAATGGAGTGCATCTCGGTTTCATTCTCTCCCGGTTTGCCCAATACTTTTATAATTTCTCCAAAGGGACTATCCGCATTTTTAGGCCACTCGCCTAATTTAGCAATCACTTTTTCGCCATCTTTTGCTCCCATTAATTTATCCAATGGAATAAACAAATCGACCGGCATCCGTTTACTGTCAGGAACTAAAAAAGCATACTTCAACGATTTTTGCAATGTTCCAACAAATTCTGTTTGCGCCCTTTCTAACACTTCCACTAGTTTACCAATTGGTTTACCATTTCGCTTCACTCGTAAAACGGCAACCTCAACTAAATCGCCATGAAGTGCAACTCCTAAATCTTTTTCTCCAATATAAACATCATCTGGTAAGCCTTCTACCTCAACGTAAGCTGAACCGCTCGTTGTCATATCTACCTTTCCAACTAGTTTATTCAAATTGGAATCATTCCCCACCAATTTAAATTTCCCGGGTTTTTCTTCAACCAAAGCTCCGTTCGCTTCCAGTTCAAATAACACTTTCGCAATAATTTTCTTCTTCGAAGTTTGTGTTATTTTCAACTGTCGCGATACTTGTTTGTAATTCATCGCCAACGTTGGGTTGGAACGAAACACAGTTAGAACCTTTTCTTGCAATGGATTAGATTTTGGTTTTTTGTTTTTAGGCATATATGTGATTAGAATTTATGAAGGGGAATATCAAATTTAATTTCTTCTTGATATCCACAAATTTAACGATGGTTTTTGAGGTACTTGCGATTTTTTAACCAATTAGCCTAATTGTTAAGGATGGCTTAACAATAAAGTGCCGAAAAAAATTGAAAACCCAAACAAAATTGTAAGCTTAATGATAACAGATACTACCTTGCCACGATTATTTTTTTAGTCATCTCTCCAACCCTTAGAAAGTAAACGCCATTTTGAAACTCGCTCACATCTATCTTTTCTTTGTTTTTTGTGACGTTGAATTCTAAGATCAACTTTCCGGTAATAGACGTTATTTGTGCAACTTCTCCAATTAAATTCTGAGTCTCTAGAATTATATTTTGACTTGCAGGGTTGGGGTGTATTGAAAATAACGCTTTACTAGAACCTTCTAATCCTGTAATATAGTTGTTTTCATATACTCTCACATGGCCGGCATCAACCCCGTTTCCATCATTTAACCAAGCTCCAATGCCCACTTTATTTCCTGCTTTGTTCGAACAAACAGCATAACCTGACCAATCATTTGAAGCCTCTCCATCTATATCCGAACCTATTTGAACCCAAGCGGAACCATTCCAATTAAACATTTGAACATGGCCTGAGCGAAAACCACCGTCCCCGTTAAAAGGAGCACCAACTGTTACTTTGTTACCCATTCCACTAATACTAACGGAATACCCAAATTCATCACTGGAAGCCTCCCCATCTATATCTGACCCTAGCTGTGTCCAAGTGGTGCCATTCCATTCAAAGATTCGAACATGCCCAGATTTAAAACCGTTACCAGCATTTTTATTCGCTCCAATGACGATTCGGTTTCCTGAAGTATTTAAGCTAACACTGTGTCCTGACTCATCTCCTGCGTTTTCTCCATCTATATCAGTTCCCATTTGAACCCAAGCTGTTCCATTCCACTCGTAAACTCGAGTTTGGCCTGCATTATTTCCACCCCCATCGTTTAACGGAGCGCCTACAGCCAACCTACTTCCTGAATTGTTCAAACTCACTGAAAAACCGGAATTATCGCTGGTAGCTTCGCCATCCACATCAGCGCCTACCTGAGTCCAAGTGGTTCCATTCCAGTCAAACACTCGCACGTGGCCCGAGTTAGTGCCATTCCCATCATTCCCTTCCGCTCCAATTGCTACTCTATTTCCGGCTCCATTCAAACATATTGCTCCTCCAGATTCGTCTCCTATAGCTCCCCCATCAATGTCAGCTCCTAATTGTAGCCAAACCGAACCATTCCAATCATACACTCTTGTGTGACCAGAATTGGTTCCGTTACCATTGTTAAGTCGCGAACCAATAGCTACTCTTCTTCCTAAGGAGTCCTTGCTAACAGCAATTCCAGATTGATCAAAGGGATTTTCTCCATTCAAACCCGAACCCAGTTGACTCCAAGTTAACCCATTCCAATCAAAAACACGAACTAGTCCTGAAGCCACGCCATTCCCATTGTGTTGAGGGGCACCACTCGCCAATCGAGTTCCTGAATAATTCATACTAACAGAAGAACCAAAATAGCTTCCCGAGGAATCTCCATCCAAATCCAAACCCAGTTGTGTCCATTGAGCGGACAAATAGGTTGCACTAAGCAAAAAGATAATTAATGAAAAGGGTTTTTTCATTGTGCACGAAATATTGCATCTGGAGAAGCACTCCGAAGTTTTAGCTAAATTAAAGAATATTCCTGCATGGAAGCTTAATCTTCAGGAGGTCTAATGCTCTTCTCCTATTTCATAATTAGAATTTCATAACTAAAACTTAACATCGATTCTCTGTTTTAACGCAATGTTCCTAAACAATGCAACGTTCTCATGTCATAAACCCATTAAATCTGAAACTATGAAAAATCCCAATCACCAAAGAGAACAACGGTTTCCATTCGCTCAGCGATTTTTAACCGGACTAATCATTGCACTAACTCTTTCATTAACTGCCTTTGAGTGGACCTCCACACGAACACTTCCAACATTTCCTCCGTTAGAAATAGATTCGGCTTATGTTTACGACGGTGAAATTTTACCGCCTATTAAACTGGCAAAGGAACAAATTCAGCAATTAAAACCAAAACCACTTAGCAATGAAATTAAAGTGGTTAAAGAATTAACACCTGAAGTAGTTGAACAACCAGTAGAAGTACCGGTTGAAATCGAACCAACAACTACGGTAATTACTGATTTAGACTATGGCCCAGATGAGAACTTTACCGAAACTGAAATAGACCGGGTTCACACAACAGTTGAAATATTTGCTCATTACGACAAATGCAAAGAATTAAGAGGAGAAGAACTGCAAATGTGCAGCGAACTCAGCATTGTAAATGAAGTAAAAAGGATTTTCAGAGTAACTGAACAAATGAAAGCCATTGGAGGCAGACAAGCAGTACAAATGTCATTTGTAATTGACAAAGAAGGAAACATAACCGACATTGAAACGCTTCAAACTCAAAATAAATATGTTGCAAGAGCAGCAAAAGAAGCAATTGAAAAACTACCACCAATGAATCCTGCCATGCAACAAGGCCGAGCGGTAGCTTTGCGAATTAAAATTCCAATTGTAGTACGCATAGAATAAAACTAGCATTCTATTGTTTTTTATTTTACGTTTGACTTTATGAAAATGAAGTCAAACGTTATTATAAATTCTACTGAAATTCAAGTAGATTTTTCTCAACCAATCGATATTTCTATGCCGCTTCACGTTGGGAACGACAACCCATCTGCATGGTATGTGAACCCCCCAATAATTGAACCAGTGCGAACAGATCAATTTGTGGGTGCTGTAGCTGAAGGTGGAAGCGTTAACTTCAGAAATATTTCTTTCAATCCACACGGGCATGGTACTCACACTGAATGCGTAGGCCATATTTCAAAAGAAATTTACTCCATAAACAAAACACTTAAAACTTTCTTCTTTTTAGCCGAGCTCATTTCAATTACTCCAAAAGAGCAACCAAACGGAGATAGAATTATTACCTGGGATCAAGTAAAATCTGCCTTGCACAACAAAAACAATGAAGCCATTGTTATCCGCACTTTGCCTAATTCTGAAACAAAGTTGAGTAACCAATATTCTGACACAAACCCTCCCTTTGTTGAAGCTGAAGTTATGGCGCAATTAATAAAGTTAGGTGTAGAGCATTTTCTAATCGACTTACCTTCGGTAGACAAAGAAGTTGATGGTGGAGTTTTGGCTGCTCACCACGCTTTTTGGGAACACCCTGAAAATACCAACCTAAATAGAACCATAACAGAACTAATCTATGTTCCCGAAAATGTAAACGACGGGCAATATCTGTTAAATCTACAAATAGCCCCTTTTGAAAATGACGCCAGCCCGAGTAAACCTGTACTTTATGCCATTTCTTAGATGAAAACCCTGTTACTGCTGCACCTTGTGGTGCTCATTTTCGGTTTTACCGGAATTTTAGGAAAGTTAATCACCATACCTTCTGACGAACTGGTATGGTACCGAATGTTTTTCGCGACGGCTTCTTTAGCTATTTACTTATTAGTTAGAAAAAAGAGCTTCAAAATGAAATCCAAGGGCATATTTCAAACTATTGGCGTCGGTTTCATAATTGCTACTCATTGGATTTTCTTTTTTGAAGCCATTAAACAATCGAATGTTTCCATTGCCTTAGCGGCGACGGCCACCGGATCTTTGTTTACCGCTTTTTTAGAACCTCTATTTTTTAAACGGAAGGTACAACTTTACGAGTTACTTTTAGGTTCCATTGTTATTCTAGGCTTGTACTTTATTTTCCAATTTGAAACAGATAATTCTTTTGGAATTTGGTTAGGTGTAACTGCAGCACTGTTGGCGTCTTTGTTTACCGTCATTAATGGGCAACTCATAAAAAAATACGATTCAACAAGAATCTCCTTGTATGAGTTGGGCGGAGGAGTGTTGGCCATTACTCTCTACTTTTTGCTATTCTCTCAGAAGAGTTTACCAAACTTTCAATTGTCAACTTCAGATTGGATTTGGATGTTAATACTTGCAATAATATGCACCGCATTTGCTTTTGTTGCAAGTGTAAAAGTTATGGAAGAGCTCACCCCTTTTACCGTTTCGCTCAGCATTAACCTCGAACCTGTGTACGGAATAGTATTGGCACTGTTGATTTTTGGGGAGTCAGAAAAAATGTCAAGTGGATTCTATATTGGAACTACTTTGATCTTATGCGCTCTTTTTCTGAATGTTTTGATAAAGAAAAGGCTTAAAAAGAAAGGGTATCTTATTAACTTTTCGTCCTTGAAAGACGGAGCTAACCGAGTAAAAAAATAGCTAGTTTAACTGCTTATATTTGCTGAAATAAGTAGAAAAATGGAGAAGTCAGAGGTGAAGAGACACCTAATAGCGGCCGCCTTGCCTTATGCAAATGGCCCAATACATATTGGTCACTTAGCTGGAGCTTACTTACCAGCTGATATTTACGCTCGTTTTTTACGCATGAAAGGAGACGATGTGGCTTTTATATGTGGATCTGACGAGCATGGTGCAGCAATTACCTTACGTGCAAAAAAAGAAGGCACTACACCGCAAGCAATTGTAGATAAATATCACACAATAAATGCAAAAGCATTCGCAGATTTTGGTATTGATTTCGATATTTTCCACCGCACTTCTTCAAAAATCCATCATGAAACAGCACAAGAGTTTTTCTTAGAACTAGAAAAAAAAGGTGCATTTACAAAAGAGACAAGGGAACAGTTTTACGATGCTGATTACAATCAGTTTTTAGCCGACCGTTACGTTACCGGAACTTGCCCAAAATGCAGTAGCGATAGAGCTTACGGCGATCAATGCGAAAAGTGTGGAAGCAGCCTTAATCCTACAGACTTAATAAATCCAATCTCTACATTGAGCGGAAAACCCCCGGTATTGAGAGAAACTTCTCATTGGTATCTTCCCATGGAACGACACGAAAAGTGGTTGAAAGAGTGGATTGAAGAAGGAAAGCTTGACGGCAAACAACATCACGACCCTAAAGAATGGAGAAATCAAGTAATTGGGCAGTGTAAATCTTGGATTGACGGCGGTTTGCACTCTAGAGCCATGACGCGTGACTTGGATTGGGGAGTTAAAGTACCAACGGACGATGGTGAAGGAAAAGTGCTTTATGTTTGGCTCGATGCACCAATTGGATACATTTCAGCCACTAAAGAATGGGCCGCGCAAAACAATAAAGATTGGAAAAACTATTGGCAAAACGAAGACACTGAATTGGTTCACTTTATTGGGAAAGATAACATCGTTTTCCATTGCATTATATTCCCAATTCTACTAAAAACGCATGAAGGATATAACCTTCCGAACAATGTTCCTGCAAACGAATTCTTAAACCTCGAAGGCGATAAAATTTCTACCTCTAGAGATTGGGCTGTTTGGCTGCATGAATTCAACGAAGACTTTCCCGTTAAGCAAGACGTGCTGAGATATGTTCTGTGTTCCATTGCGCCAGAATCAAAAGACAGCGAATTTACTTGGGACGATTTTCAGGCAAGAAATAACAGTGAACTTGTCGCAATATATGGCAACTTTGTGAACCGAGCTACAGTGCTAGTCAATAAATACTATGAAGGTTCCGTTCCGAAACTTTCTGAGAATAATTACCCAGAAATTGAAGAGCAACTTCAAAAATCTGCTGCAATAATAAATGAACGATTAAGTAAAAAACAATTTAGGGATGCACAGAATGAAGCCATTAATATTGCCCGCTTAGGGAATAAATTTTTGGCAGAAACTGAACCATGGAAATTGATTAAAACAAATCTGGAAGAAGTTGAAAACATTTTACATTTAAGCTTACAAATTGCCGCGAATTGTGCCATAGCTTTAGCTCCATTTTTGCCAACTAGTTCAACTAAATTAGCTTCAATGTTAGGTATCGAAAAGTTAAATTGGAACGAACTTGGAAGTATAGAAATAATCAAAGAAAACACTCAACTGAAGCAAATAGAACACTTGTTCCAAAAAATAGAAGATGACGTAATTGCTACACAAAAACTTAAATTGGAAAGTAAATCAAAACCAAATAGTTCAGCCATTTCAGTTGAAGCATTTAAGAAGGACATTGTGTTTGACGATTTTTTAAAATTAGACCTTCGCGTAGGTACCGTTTTAAGCGCTGAACCTGTTCCAAAAAGCAATAAGTTACTACAGTTTAAAATTGACTTAGGCAGCGAGCAGAGAACCATCTTATCCGGAATAGCGAAACACTATTCAGCAGAAGAAATGGTTGGAAAACAAGTTCAAGTTATCGCTAATTTACCCCCACGCAAAATGATGGGAATTGAATCTCAAGGAATGATTTTAATGGCAGAAGACAGTGACGGAAAACTAAGCTTGATGCAGCCAGACAAAACAATGACAAATGGCGCAACAATAAACTAACATTTGCATAACAAGTAGAAAGTGATTAAAATTACCAACCCAATGAAAGCTGCTACAATAATTTTCTTTTTGCTTTATATCGTATCGAGTACTTCGCTATCGGCACAGGCTTGTTTTAATGTTACCATTGAAACCACACCGCTAATCATTTTGCCAGAATGTAATGATTCTAGTGGCTCTGTATTATTCTCAAATACCCGCGGAGGAAGACCACCTTATACTTTCAGATTTAACGGTAAAATAAATCAATTTGGCTCTTTTAATAATTTAAAAATAGGAGTTTATGATTTGGTAATTTCAGATTCTCGAGGTTGCGTGGATACGTTTAAGGTTGACATGACCTATGCAGATGTTGAAGATATAATTAGACCTAACAATGCTTTTACCCCTAATGGTGATGGATTTAACGATACTTGGTACATACCTGGCATTGAAAGTTTTGCTGGAACAGAGGTGCTGGTTTTTAACCGCTGGGGACAAAAAGTATTAAACAATAGTCAGTATTCAAATGACTTCGGTTGGGATGGAACGTCAAACGGCTTTAAACTACCTTCGGGCACCTATTTCTATATTATTGAAATAGTTAACAATTGTATTAAAGAACAAATAAGTGGAACTGTAAACATAATTAGATGAGAAGCATACTTATTACACTTTTCGCTTTAATCCTCAGTATTTCAGTTTTTGCGCAGCAACACCCGTCTTACACTCAGTATACCTTAAACCAGTTTGCACTTAACCCAGCAGTTGCAGGATTGAAAAAGTGCACCGAGGCTACCTTTGGAAACAGAAGACAATGGACCGGCTTCGAAGGTGCTCCAAATCATTATTTTGCAAGTATTAATACGAGACTTAATAAAGCCGATCAGTTTCCTAAAAACTTTCACGGTATAGGAGCATATTTTAGTAACGATCAAATCGGTTTCACCGATTATACCATGTTAAAATTTGCGTATGCTTTTCACTTAAAAATGACAAGAAACTACCATTTTAGTGCAGGAATATTTGCGGGAGTTCATCAGCAAAAGACAAGTTTTGCAAGTATCCGTATTAGAGATAGAGCAAACGACCCTGCCCTCAATGAACAAGATCGACAAGCCTTAATTTTCCCAGAAGTAAGTCCAGGAGTCTTCCTCCACAACAACAAGTTTTTTGCAGGTTTATCCATGTACCAGCAGTACCCAACTAGAATTAACGAAATCGGCACAAAACAGAATAGGCTCTCTCCTCATTATTTTTTAATGACGGGCTACCGATTGGAAGGTAAAACACTAAACTTTACCCCTTCTATGTTAGTAAGTTTTGCAACTTTCGCTCCCCCTACTGTAGACTTAACGCTAACCACTGACTACAAAAATAAAATATCAATAGCCTTGGGCAGTAAATATCTGAATTCAGGTTATGCAACTGTGCAGTTAAACGTTGGTGCAGGAATGAGAATTGGATACTCCTATGAATACGCTTTAACCGAATTAGTTAGAGTTGCCCCAAGCACCCATGAAATTGTACTTCAATTCAGTTCTTGTCACATAGACAAGAATAAAATTAAAGTAGAATGCCCAGCTTATCAATAAAAAACACAACCTAAACAAGGTTTAGAACGTCTTTATAAGTATAACTTCAAAAGCAAATCAGATTTAATTATATTTGAGAGTTATAAAAATTTAAGATTACTTAACAATATCAGCCCTTCGGCTACTATAAAGACTTCACTCTATGAAAAAGTTATATAAGCTTTTTTTACTTCTGTTATTATTCAGCTCAGTTGATGGTTTCTCTAGAATTATAAACTACACAGTGGTTGCTGAAGACCCTAGGTGTGCAGGAGACTCAGGAACTGCTAAAATTGCGAATTTAATCACCAATGCCCCTAGTGGACCATATCGGTATGAATGGATCAATATTATAAGTCCTTCAATTGTAATTACTACTGGGGATTCAGTTCGTTTACCAGGAGGAACATATAGAGTTAATGCTTTTGATTTAGGAGATCCTACGAGTCCAGTAGTTACAAGACAATTTAGAATTACTGACCCATTTTTAATAATTCCTTCTGTCACACAGGATACTATTTCCTGTTTCGGACTTTCAGATGGAGTGGCGATTATCAATCCAAATGGAGCGAGCGACCCTCCGTACTCGTATGCTTGGTCCAATAGTTCGGGTACTGTACTTCAAACTACTACAAATTCATTTGGGGAAGATTCGTTGAAAAGCCTCGGAGTAGGTAAATATTATGTTACTATTTCAAACTCACTTGGCTGCAGTGTTGTAGATTCAATTACACTCGTTCAACCAACTGCTATAATCCCTAACCTCTCAGTTCCTCCTATCCTCTGTAACGGAGGAAGTACAACCGCAACTGTCAATC
Organism: uncultured Flavobacteriales bacterium; assembly: GCA_905479325.1. Taxonomy (GTDB): domain Bacteria; phylum Bacteroidota; class Bacteroidia; order Flavobacteriales_E; family Vicingaceae; genus NORP294. The sequence continues at coordinate 586 of CAJQLW010000075.1, read as the reverse complement.
CTTCTGGTGGAGCAGGTGCTCCATATTCATATTCTTGGAATGGACAACCTTCAACTATCAACAATTCACAAGGAGGTTTAGATGCTGCTAATAGTCCACATTCGGTTGTAATAACAGATGCTGATGGCTGCACATTCACACAGCCTATTGTTTTAACTGAACCAGATCCTATTTTATTGGATGTTGATACAATAGATGTTACCTGCTTTGGGAACGCAACCGGAGTTGCATTTGCTACAGTTGTTGGAGGAACAGGCCCATTTACATTTACTTGGCCTGCATCGGGTTCACCAGTTCCGCAAGGAGACACCGTGAAGGGTTTGCTTCAAGGAAATTACACGGTTCAAGTTGTAGATGCAAACATGTGTCCCTCTGCTTTACAAAATTTTAGGATAAACGAAAATCCAGAACTACAAATAACATTAGATTCAACTGATGTAGTATGTAATGCAGATGGAAATGGAATAGTAACAGGAACAATCGCAGGTGGTGTTGGCCCATACAGTTGGGTTGCAAATGATCCTGCGGCAACAACTGGTAATAGTGCAGCAATAAATATTACTGGTTTAGATGGAAATAGATTTTA
>CAJQLW010000074.1 GCA_905479325.1 uncultured Flavobacteriales bacterium | reverse complement strand
TCAATTTTTTTACGAAAAGGTGTACAAGGAATCTATAATCATTGGTATTCCAAGGGCTTTCTGCTCTAAAATAAAATCCATTTGAGTTTTTCGACTCATGGAAATACAAGTTAACAGCAGCTGATGGATCTTCTCTTCTTACTGCAATGCATTCCTTCAAATAATCCAACAACCCTTTGTGCATGCCTTTTTCCATCCACAGGGCAAAATCTTTTTCAAATGTTTTTGTTGCAACAATCGCTTCACGAATTAGTATTTCAGAAGTTGCAGATGACTCCTCTTTTTTGTCCGGAAGTAAATTCCCTAACATGTCTTGTAAAAATCCCATACTTAATTGTTACAACAAAAAAACAAAGAATAAGTTGAATTCCATAAAACTTCACGACGAACACTTATATTTGGGAAACAGAAAAATAAGACATGGCTAAACAGAAAAAAATCATCACTAAGGAAGCAGAAAAATTTTTATTTAAGTACCTCAACAACACTTCGCCAACAGGCTATGAAGCAGAGGGTCAAAAGATTTGGCTAGACTATATTAAACCTTACGTTGATGAGCATTTTGTTGATACCTATGGCACAGCAGTAGCGGTAATAAATCCTGAAGCCAAGTATAAAGTGGTAATTGAAGCGCACGCTGATGAGATTTCGTGGTACGTGCATTACATTACCAAAGATGGGTTTATTTACGTGCGCAGAAATGGAGGTTCTGATCACATGATTGCGCCTTCGAAAAGAGTAAACATTCATACCAAAAAAGGATTGGTAAAGGCCATTTTTGGTTGGCCGGCCATTCATACCAGAGGCGCAGGATCGAGCAAGCCAGAAGACACTCCAAAAATGAGCAACATCTTTTTGGATTGTGGTTGCAGCTCTAAAGAAGAGGTTGAAAAATTAGGCGTGCACGTAGGTTGTGTAATTACGTACGAAGATGAATTGATGGTACTCAATAAAAAGTACTATGTGGGCAGAGCGCTAGACAACAGAATTGGCGGGTTCATGATTGCAGAAGTAGCCAGAATGCTAAAAGAAAACAAGAAGAAATTACCTTTTGGTCTCTACATTACGAACGCCGTTCAAGAAGAAGTTGGACTTCGGGGAGCGCAGATGATTGTGGAACGAATAAGGCCTGATGTAGCAATTGTGACGGATGTATGCCACGATACCCAAACACCAATGATCAACAAAATTGAGCAAGGTGATTTTGTTGCTGGTGAAGGACCGGTAATTGCTTACGGACCTGCTGTTCAAAATAATTTACGCGAACTAATCATAGATGCAGCAGAGAAAAACAAGATTAAATTTCAACGCTATGCCGCAAGTAGAATTACCGGAACTGACACAGACGCTTTTGCATATGCTACAGGAGGAGTTGCCTCGGCCCTCATTTCCTTACCAATTCGATACATGCACACTACCGTAGAAATGACTCACAAAGAAGATGTTGAGAATGTAATTAAGCTAATTTACGAGTGCTTGTTAAGTATAAAGGACAACCATGATTTTAGCTATTTGAAGTAAATCGCATATTGAAAAAAATTCTTCTGCCAATCGCATCTCTTCTAATGGCGTACTTATTTGTGAGCCAATTGGCCAATTTATTGAATTGTCCTAAGCAGGATTTTCCTTTTGGCATAGAATTTATTTTCGCCTATTTACTCAGCCTTTTTGGTACTGGTTTTTTGCCTTTATAGGCTTTTCCTACCCAACAAGCAGACTAATTGGAAGTAGTTATTACAAGCTAAGGAACTTGAAAATGTTAACATTAACTTATAACGTTCTTGGTGTTAAGTATTTCAAATATCTGCTTCTTTTATTTTTTTGGGGCACAAAAAACAACCGAAAAAAATACTTTGATGGAACAAAAAGCGGCATAAAAAACTTTGTCTATCAAACGCATCAATCAGAGTTTGGCCACTTAGGTGGTTTATTGGTGCTACTCATTTGCTCCCTCCTTTTAGCAATTAAAGGATATTTTCAAATGAGTGTTATTTTATTTATTATCAATATTATTGGAAACTTTTACCCCATCATTTTACAGCGACATCATCGTATTCGAGTAGAAAAACTCTTTCGCCTTTAAAGAAACTTATTCATGAAAAATAAAATTTCAATTGCAACCATGCTGCTGTTTGTTTTGGTTCAGAGTTCTTGCCATTTAAAGCCCTTTGTTAAATACATGTTTAACGACGAAGGCTTTAAGAAATTTTCTAAGAAAGAAAAGCTAGCCGGTAACAATGAAAACCCGCACCGAGCGTATCAAGTTAACCGCTACGACTGGGAAGTAGAAGTTTTTCCCGACCGACAACGAATCGAAGATAAAATGAAAATCAGTTTTACTCCTGCAATGGAGCAAGACACGTTTTTGTTTGATCTTCAAAAAAGATTAAAAATTACTGCTTCTTCAGGTCTTGGCGATTATAGTTTGAAACACAAGGGTGACTTTTTATACCTTATTTTTAAGAACAATCTGCCTGTCGGAAAACGCACTTCAATTACCATAAATTATAAAGGGAAGCCCCTAAAAATGATGGGAGAAGGACCGATTCAGTGGAAAAAAGACGACAAGGGAAGACCTTGGATTTCAACAATTACAGAAGGGGTTGGCCCTCATTTTATGATGCCATGTAACATTCTTTTAGGAAATGAGGCAGACACCACTTCGATTAGCGTTACCGTCCCTGCTGACTTAACCGTGACAGCTAACGGCCAACTAACAGAAGTTGTAGAGAAAGAAAATAAAAAAACATATAAACACTTAGTTACAAACCCCATCAACATCTACAACATCTCCTTTAACATTGGGCATTTTGTAAAATTGCAAAAGCCATATACCGACATTAACGGAGTTGAAAGAACCATTGAATGCTTTGTAATGGATTACCGCGAGGAAGTTGCCTCTGAGTATTACAATCAAGCACCTAAAATTTTGCACGTATTTGAAGAAATGTACGGAGTTTTTCCTTGGTGGAATGACGGTTGCCGATTTGTAGAATCGACCTTTGCCGCCATGGAACACCAAAGTTGCATTGCCATGGGAGATGATTATAGAAAAGATTGGAAGGATACCATAAACACGACACTTGTGCACGAAATAGCTCATGAATGGTGGGGCAACAATGTTACCGGAAGTGACTATTGCGACATTTGGATTCATGAAGGGATGGCAACCTATTCAGAAGCCTTGTTCTTAGAAAAATTTTTAGGCGCAGAAGATTACTCAGAACGCATCAAGAAGATGGTACGTTCAACGTACAATCGCATACCCATTCATAAAAAATGTGGTGTAGTGTATAACAGCTGGATGAACGGCCCAGATCAGGACATTTATGCTAAAGGTGGTTTAATGATGCACTCATTGAGGGTTTTAGTTGACAATGACTCTCTATTTTTTAGCGCACTAAAACAAATTCAAGTTGACTTTGCCCTACAAAACATTTCAAGTGAAGAAATGGTTGGTCGGCTCAATCAACTATTAGGCAGAGACTATAGCCCCATGATGAATTGGTATTTGGATGAAGCAAAACCTCCAATTTTAGAAATAAAAATTAACCAAATCGACAAGAAAATTAAATACCGATGGAAAAAGGAAACCGACTTAATGCGGGAGCAAGAAGTGAGTGTCAAGAAAAACGAAGAAGAACTGTACCTTAATCCATCAGAAGATTGGCAATCAATGAAGTTTACGCCTAGTAACGAGGAGAAAAAAGGAGATAGCATCTATTTCAATTTGGAGAAAGGTATTTATTTCATTTTGAAAAATATATCTCAAGAAAAGTAATGCCAATAACTCTACTCTCTTCTCCTCTTCAAGGTTTTACAGACTTTCGATTTCGGAATGCGTTTCATAAATATTTTGGAGGGGTTGATACGTTCTACTCTCCTTACATTCGATTAAATGGCAAATTTGTCATAAAGCCTGCTTACGAACGAGATTTGTTGGTTAAGAATAATTCAACCTTAACGGTTATTCCACAAATAATGACCAACGATGCAGAGGAATTCCTATTTGTTGCCAAGTACGTAAAATCTCTTGGATACAATGAGTTGAATTGGAACTTAGGCTGCCCCTACCCCATGGTGACCAATCGCGGAATGGGCTCTGGTTTAATTTGCCAGCCTACTAAAATTGATGAAATTTTAGATCGGGTTCACTCTGAAACCGATTTAATTGTTTCCATGAAAATGAGAATGGGTTACGAGCATGCTCAAGAAATATTAGAGGTGTTTCCGTTGCTCGAAAAATATCCGCTAAAAAACATTGCCATTCATGCAAGAATAGGCAAGCAATTGTACAAAGGAGGCGTTGATTTAGCGGCCTTTCAAAAATGCATTGAAAGCACGAACCATAAACTGTATTACAATGGTGATATTACTTCTGTGGAAGGCTTTAGAGCCATGCAAGAACGATTTCCAAGCATTGATCATTGGATGATTGGTCGTGGTTTGATTGCTGAACCATTCTTACCTCAAATGATTAAAGCGGATACCACTGTATACCCAGAGAACAGATTCGAAGTGCTAAGTAAATTTCACGATACGTTGTTCTCGGAGTTCGAGCAATCACTTTCAGGTGCGAAACACATTACGCTTAAAATGCTCTCTTATTGGGAATACTTTGCTCAACCCTTTTCTAATCCTAAAAAAGTAGTGAAGAAAATAAAGAAAGCGAACACCATTGAAGCATACGACCGAGCCGTAAAAGAAATTTTTGAAGCGGAAGCAGAGTTGTCTTTCTATTATTGAATCTTAATCAGCTACATAGGCTTAGTGAAGTGCTTCAGAAATGAGTTAAACAATTAAATCAGGTATTAATCTATACCAAACCTAATTCGATTTGATTTTACCCAAATAATCTAACTATTTCAGCAACAAAATTAAGCATCTTACTGTCACACACATTTCCCCTTATCCTGTAATCAGCTTCGTAACATTTACTTTAGTCTAACTGGCTATCATTATCACTTCACTAAAAATCTTTCGGGAATGTACAGTTGCATCGCTTTATATGAAGTGTCCTCATATTCATATAAGGTAAATTTACCTCGCTTATAGTGAGGCTTTTTTAGAATATGGAATTGATCCGGTCTTCCTATAATCGTATCCGATTTCAAACCTGGTAACAGTTCATAATTGTCGTCAAGGTCTCCTAAAATTAAGCTCACTGAGTCTTGAAAACCCGAATAAAAACTAATTGTGAAAGAATCTTTAGAGCTATATTCAAGTTGATAAAAAACACTCCGAGATGTATCTATATTGTTTTCAGTATAGTTAATAATTTGATTCACTTTATAGTTTTTCGGTAACTTAACAACGGTGACATTTGTAGCTAAATCGTTTAGTTCTTTATCCGTGTAATACCAGACTGAATCTGTTAAAAATTCGTTTTCAAAAATTTTTCTCATTTCATAGCGCCCATTTTTAAACCTCACGTCATGATTTTTCTTTTCAAGTTTCTTTTTATTGTTTGATTTATTGTCATTTGTGGAAACACACCCAGTCAAACCTAATACAATGATTATCAAAAATTTTTTCATACTTATTGTATGTATATTGTAATTGTCTCACATTATTGTGATCCTGCCTTAAAATATTTTTAACACCCAAGTTACAATTTTTATTAAACCAATTATTCCTCTTTAAAAGTATAGCTATTATTCAGAAGAGTTGCAAATATTAAGAGTAATAAATCCAACTCATGATTGAAGGTCATAAAGGAAAAGCCATTGAAGCATACGACCGAACCGTAAAAGAAATTTTTGAAGCAGAACAGGAGATGTCTTTCTATTAAAACTAACTTCGAAGCTGAAAAAGCAAATCCATGTCTAGTATCATTTGTCCGCACTGCAAAGCCGAGTTAATTCGGTACGATAAAACCTATAAGTGTGAGCAAAACCATTGTTATGATTTGGCAAAAGAAGGTTACTTGAATCTTTTACCGGTAAATAAAAAGAAATCAAAATCACCCGGAGATAACGACCTGATGATTGCCGCCAGAAGACACTTCTTGGAGCAAGGATATTATAACCCGTTAATCGAAGCAATAAGAAATACAGTAAAAGAAGAGCTAAACTTCAAAAAAAAGACTTTTAAAGTATTAGATTCAGGCTGTGGAGAAGGCTTTTACACTCAACACGCATTAAGAAACAAACACCCAAAAAGTCAAATTTTTGGAACTGACATTTCGAAATACGCTGTGAAGATTGCAGCAAAAAAATACAAAGACAATTTCTTCTTTGTCAGTTCAGCCTATCATTTGCCGGTTGCAACGCAAAGTATGGATCTGCTGCTTTCCGTTTTTTCACCCAACGACCCAAAAGAGTTTCATCGAGTTTTAAAAACTGACGGTTATTTAATAGTTGCTAGTCCTGCCGAAAACCACATGAAGCAACTAGCCGAGTTAATATACAACGATTTTAGACCACACGAACATAAAATTGAGGAAGATTTAGCAGCTCAATTTGAGGTGCACCTCGGAAAAAGGATAAGTTTCGACATTTACCTTAAAAGTGCTGAAACCTTGCAGGCACTGCATAAAATGACACCCTATTATTACAACACGAGCAAGGAAGCTCAAGATAAAATAGCCAACTGCAATGACATTACCGTCACCTGCGATTTTCACCTTACCGTTTTAAAGCCAATTCAGAAATGAAGAAAAAAGTGGCCATAATTGGGGGAGGTGCAGCAGCGTTAAGTTTGGCATCGTTCTTAGATTCTGACAAATTTGAAATAGCGCTTTACGAGAAAAATAAGGCCTTAGGAAGAAAGTTTTTGGTAGCGGGCAAAGGAGGTTTTAATCTAACCCACTCTGAACCAATGGCCAACTTTATCTCTCGATACACACCAAGTGACTTTTTACAACCAGCTCTTTCAGCGTTTACCAACGAAGATTTCAGAGTATGGTTGGCGAGCATTGGTGTTGCAACTTTTGTTGGAAGCAGCAATAGAGTTTACCCGAATAAAGGAACAAAGCCTATTGAAGTATTAAAAGCCATTGAACTTGCCATGGCGCACAACTCAGTAAAAGTCTATTTTAATAAAACATGGACCGGATGGAAGGAATCAAAAGAATTACAGTTTAGCGACGAAACGACCGCTGTTGCGGACATTGTTGTTTTTGCTTTAGGCGGAGGAAGTTGGAAGATTACGGGGTCAGATGGCTCATGGCTTCCACTATTTGCACAGCAAGGAATTACAACGAATTCTTTTTTGCCGAGTAATTGTGCTTTTAAAATCAATTGGAAAAAAGAGATTGTTGAGAAATTTGCAGGAAAACCACTTAAGAACATAAGCATTACGTGTGGTGAAAAGATTCAAAAAGGAGAAGTTGTTCTCAGTCAATTTGGTTTAGAAGGCAATGCCATTTATGGGTTGAGTGCTGAAATAAGAACACAACTAACAACGGGCATTGCTAAAATTGCTATTGATTTTAAGCCCACTTTTTCGGTTGAAACCCTACTTAAAAAAGCTAGCACTTCTAAAGCAAAAAACACGACAGATTTTTTAAAAAACGAACTAAAACTTAGCTCATTACAAATAGGACTAATTAAATCCTATTTATCTAAAGATGAATTTATTGCTGTAAATAGCTTGATGCGCAAAATAAAACACTTTCCCTTAGAAATTGAAGGTATAGCAGAACTGGATGAAGCAATTTCAACAGTCGGGGGAATTGACCTGTCTGAATTTAGCCCTGAATTCGAATTGATAAAGCAGCCCAACACCTACTGTATTGGAGAGATGACAGATTGGGATGCGCCAACAGGTGGTTACTTGTTACAAGCATGTTTTTCAATGGGCTATTACTTGGCCAATCACCTCAACAACAAATGAAAGCATCACTTGATATCGTTCGAGAGGCGAAAATAACTCCAAAAAAAATAGGCCAATTTGTAAGCATTTGGAAACGAAATAATGAAGGTATAACTGAACCAAGGCACGTGAATGACGACTTTGAGTTCCTAATCATACACTGCACAGCTGGCAAAAATAGGGGGCAGTTTATCTTTCCAAAATCAATTTTGATTGAGAAAGAAATTATTTCTACAACGGAAAAAGAAGGAAAGCGAGGTTTTAGAGTTTATCCACCTTGGGACGAACCGCAGAGTAAACAGGCAATTAAAACTAAAGCGTGCCAGGTTAAATTCTTTAAGCCTTTAAAAAATACTTAGCAATTGAACCTTAAAGTATCTTAAAAATAAGATTCTACAACACTTTAATTTGGGTTAATGCCGTTGTGGCAAAATGAATCGAAAAAAGTTTTTAAAAACTACCGGAATCCTAACAGTTGGAACGTTGCTTGGAGGACTTTACAGTTGGCAAATTGAACCGAAATGGCTAGAGTTTACAAAAGTTAGCATGCCTGTAAAAAACCTCCCAAACCAATTAATTGGAAAGGTTCTAATGCAAATCAGCGACATACATGTTGGCAATCGTTTCGACTACCAATTTATAATTGATTCTTTTAAAAAAGCGCAAGAGCTACAGCCAGATTTTGTGGTTTACACAGGCGACTTTGTAAGTTGGGAGAACAGTGAACAACTGAGACAACTGACAACTGTGCTAAAATATGCAGTAAAAGGCTCTCTAGGAACTGCTGCCGTGCTTGGCAACCATGATTATGGCAAAAATTGGAAAGAAAAAAATGTTGCTGATTCTATTGTTGCAGAGATAGAAAGAGCAAGTATTCAGGTCTTACGAAACGAATGCATAAAACTTGGAGGGTTAAACATTATTGGAATGGATGATTTCTGGGGCATGAATTTTAACCCTCAAAAAGCGATAAGTCATTATGACGAATCTTTAGCAAACATATTGCTCTGCCACAATCCTGATGTTTGTGATGAAGACGTTTGGGGTGATTATAAAGGCTGGATTTTAAGTGGCCATACTCATGGAGGTCAAGTAAAACCGCCATTTTTACCTCCGCCTGTTCTGCCAGTTAAAAATAAAACGTATACTTCAGGAATTTTTGATGTTGGTGGAGGTAGAACACTCTATATCAATAGAGCTTTAGGCACACTGCATCAAGTTAGATTTAATGTCAGACCGGTAATAACTTTATTCGAATTGAAGCAAGCGTAAACTAATAGTCATTATTTTTACTGGTAAAGAATTAGTTTTTAAGTTTAAAATCAAATTCGAGAGATTTACCAGCTAATGCTTAACTATATAAAACTAACCCTTGCTTTTATCATTGTTTTAAACCTTGGGGCATTCTTAAATGAAAAATCACAAGAGAAAGTAGCACAACAATTTGATTACAAAAGTGAATACCATAGTCTACTCAGGTTTTATATGTTCAGCAACGAGGTGTACAACGAGGTAATCCTTTCAGAAACAGCTACCTAATTAGAAATTAAAGAGGCGCAAAGAACAGATTTGAAATATCGGAGGTACATTGATTTAATTCAGAAGTTCTACCTCTACTTGTTTAGTCTTTTATTTCTTTTCTTATTCAAAAAACTGAAAACCGATCTCTTACTTGTTCCTGCTTTTCTCTTCATGCACGATTTCGTTCACAATGCTTTTTATACACTTTTCGAATTTTATACCTGCTCAGAATTTAATCATTGGGGAACATTCTCAGAGGCTAAAACATTCATATCTACCTCCGCAATTTTGGGGTTCTTTTTCTTACTGTTCGTCCTAAGTAAAATTCCTAAGGCAAAAAGAGCCCTTTTCATTACTTCAGGAATTATCGGTGGGTATATTGGTGCTTATATCTGGATGTTTTACTTTGCTGAGTTCTCACTTAGCTAAGTCTTATCACCAATCAATCGGGAAATAGTCTTTTAAAAATTTCCCACACCAATGCTCCCCTCTATTAATCCCATCAAAAATAGGATCCATTACCCTGGCAGCTCCGTCCACAATATCTAATGGCGGCTGAAAATCGTGAACGTCTTCTTTGTATTTAGAAATTTGAGCAGGATCTTCATCGGTTACCCAACCTGTATCTACTGCATTCATGTAAATTCCAAAATTGGCTAACTCTCCAGCAGAAGTATGTGTGAGCATATTCAAAGCTGCTTTCGCCATGTTGGTATGTGGGTGCCTTGGCTCCTTTTTAAACCGATAAAACTTACCCTCCATAGCCGTAACATTCACAATGTGTTTCTGCCCGGTATTTTCCCGTTTCATCATAGTAGACAACCGATTGCACAAAACAAACGGCGCTATAGAGTTGACCAATTGAACCTCTAATAATTCTGGTGTTGGTACTTCGCCTAACTTTAATCTCCAAGAATTAGTTGTTCTAAGGTCTACTTGCTGTAAGTCAACATCTAACTTTCCTTCAGGGAACACCTCTTTATCTTGCACAGCGCCATCGTAACTGTACGGAATTTGCGACAAAGCGGCGGACGCTCTTAGTCCAATTCCAGGGCCTTTCGCATTCCAACTTACAGCAAGTTTCGATGTATCTTTTGCCACTCCTGCTGCACCTTCAATCCTAGCTATACAATTTTCATGACTTCTTAATAAATACTGAACTTCAGGCGAATGGGAGCTAATTGAAGCTTCTTCAAGCTCCATCATGTGGGCGTAAAAACCAGGCGGACGGCGCACGGTTTGTGCTGCGTTATTGATTAAAATATCGAGTCGATCATAGGTTTGCTCTATGTACGAACAGAAAAGCTCCACGCTTGGAGTGTGTCTTAAATCGAGGCCATGAATGTGCAAACGATCGCACCATTTCATGTAATCTTTTTCCTTTGCAAAACGAATGGCCGAATCGGCCGGAAAGCGAGTCGTTGCGATTACTGTTGCTCCAGCTCGAAGCATCATGAGAGTAACGTGATAGCCAATCTTCAAACGAGAGCCCGTCATCAAAGCTACTTGGCCTTTTAAGTTTGCGGTTTGAAAACGTTTCGCGTAATTCAAGTCTCCACAAGACTGACACATGGTGTCATAAAACGGATGTAGTAGCGTGAATTCTTTTTTGCAGATGTAGCAATTTCTTGGAGATGAAATTCGTTCGCCATTCAAACGGTCTGCACCTTGGGGCAACAACAATTGATCAGGCGCCGTAAAAACGGCAGAAGTTCGTGCAGCTCGGATTCCTGTTTTACCTCTCGCAGTTCTATCCTTTTCACGAATTTGGCTTTTTCGCTTTTGATTCAGCGCTTTTCGCCTCTTCTTCAGCTCCGTTCTATCTGGCCGAGAAAGAATTCCAGCAGATTTTAGTAACTCTATTCGCTCCTCTTCTTCCAAATGCACCAAAGCATCGCTATCTTCAACCAAGCTTTTAAGAACCTGCAAACAAGAGCGTAACTCCTCTTCAGTAGGTTTCTTAAATTCCTTTTCTATCCTGTACTCTTCTTTCAACTGTGCTAATTTTCTGCTGCAAAGGTATTGAAAGCTTGGCTCTATTTAGTGACTAAATAACAAAGATCGAGCATAACTTAGCACTGTGAATACCGCTCAACATTACAATCGTTTATCCCCTTTTTATTTTATCATTGATTCCTTTCTGAAAGGGCACAAAAAGCACCTAATTAATGCTGTCAACAACTTTCCTACAGGCACCATTTTAGAAGTTGGAGTTGGCCACGGAACACATTTAAAACACTATAAATCCAATTCAATCACAGCCATCGACATTTCAGAAAAAATGTTGATTCAAGCAAAAAAAACAACCCTAGCAATGTAACATTTATTAAAATGGATGCATTAAACCTAAATCAACTCGGGCAAAAATTCGACACCATCGTTTTGTCGCACGTGATCAGCACAAGTAAAAAAGGGAACGAACTGATTTCATCTTGTTTCAACGCACTTCAACCTAATGGCAGACTAATTATCCTCAACCACTTTACTACCAACAAAACGATTGGCATTTTTGAACAACTCTTTCAACCCATTGCAAGGTTATTTCATTTCCAATCGTACTACCCTTTTGAAAACTTAACAGTTTTGAAAGACCTTAAGAAAAAGAAAGCACTTAAATTTGGGTTTCTAAACAGCTACCAACTTGTTATTCTTGAAAAAACTTAGTCTCAACCATCTAACCCTAGTAGCGAGTTTGCTCGTTAGTTTGTTTGTGTACTTGTTTTACAGAAGCGAGCAAACGGTTGTCAACGAACTATTTCAATTCGTATTTTCCCGTGAGGTTTATTTCAAATTAAAAACAATGGTAACGGAAAGCATTGCTTTACCGCAATTCTTAATTTTTTCTTTACCAGAAGGCTTGTGGGTTTTGGCAGTTACAATTGCCTCTAAAAACTTTTATTTCGATAAAGAAAAACGCCTTTTTCACCTAGCTTTTTTACCGTTACTCATTGCAATTGTGCTAGAAGTTTTTCAACTTTTCCATATTACCAATGGCACTTTCGATTGGTGGGACATTGCTAGTGCAATTTGTTTTTGGGCTGTAGGCTACTTTTTGCTTCCATCGCCGTCTACCAAGCAACGACTATTCGTGAGAATGAACATCAATTCATTAATTTGCTTGGCATCTTACATGGTTTTATACCTTTCTCACGTTAGCGCTTAGGTTTATTAAACTGAATTTCAACAAGTACAAATCGAACTATGATTCACTACCACATACCACAGCTCATGAAAAAACTACTCGCCACAGCATACCTTACCTTAGCAATTTGCACATTGGCTTCGGCTAGCTCTGCGCTCTTTGTTAAAAATCATCAAATGCTATTGGGTAAAAATTTTGATTGGAATGATGGAGAAGGTGTAATTCTGCTGAATAAACGAGATGTTAATAAAGTTGCGTACGGGCTAGATAAAAAAAATGTGGTTGCTTGGAAATCTCGTTACAGCTCAATTACCTTCAATCAAGTTGGGAAAGAATTTCCATACGGAGGGGTAAACGAACGAGGGCTAGCCATAGAAATGCTTTGGTACGATGACAGCCATTATGAAGAAAGCGGACAACCTACTGTATCGGAATTAGAATGGATTCAATTCAATTTAGACAATTACAAAACGGCGGCAGAAGTGCAATTTTATCTCGATTCTATGAACATAAACCCCTTGCATGCGAACTTGCATTACATTGTTGCCGATAGAGGAGGTAGGTCATTTGTGGTAGATTTTGTGAATGGCAAGGCAGTGGTGAGTAACACTGAAGAAGAGTTTCAGGCTTTAACCAATAGCAATTATTTAGAATCGTTAGAATATTACACATCCACAAAAAACAACATTGACTTTGATTCTAGGCAATCGTTAGATCGTTTTTGTCAACTTTCGTCAAAGGCTGATACCAAGCAAGGCAAAACAGTACAAGAAGTATTTGACATCTTGAGCGAAAGCTCAGAAGACGGCAACAATTATAAAACATATTGGACAGTTGTTTACGACTTGCCAAACTCGTTAGTATACTACAAGTCTTATGACAGCAAAAAAGTAAAAAAAATAAACTTGAATGATGCGTTCTCTATTTCTGCGCCAGGCACATTTGCAATTGACGTTAATAACGAGCAAGTGTATTGGCAAAAATATACGCCAGAATGGAACCTGAAGTTATTATCCGCTGCATTGGAAAAAGCACAAGTGAAACTAAACATACCGCAAGCTAATCAACACATGATGGAGCCAGGCAGCTTTGAAATGGATGAGGCGTATAGTAAAAACCACAAAGACCTCAAAATCAATTTCAATATCAAAAAACAAAAAGGTGTGCTTTTTTATTCCCTCATGGAAGGAGAAGAGAATTATGAGAAATTCAGAGGTTCTGTTTCAGCCATGGTAGAGGCAAACTCAAACACCATTCAAAAAATTCATTATTCTTTCCCAATCGGCAACGTTGCTTTAGCAGCTTTTCATGATTTAAACAAGAACGCAACACTCGATAAATTCCTGGGTATTCCTTCGGAGCCAACCGCCTTTTCAAATGGGGCTAAGGGACTTTTTGGCCCACCTAAATTTGAAAAAGTAAAGTTTAATGTACTCAGTGTCTCTGAAATGACGATTCAAATAAAATAAGCTTCGAACAAAGAAAATCAGTTCGAGTTAGTTTTTATGTGTTTCAGGAAGCGTTAATTCACCACTTTCTAATTTGCGAAACTGTGATGCCAAGTGCGCTAAAAACGACGTAATGTGTGTTATAGCAACTTGAGTCTGTTCGCCTATTTCTTTTTGCTTTAGGCGCATCACCAAATAACCATAAACCCCGTGCACACCAACGTCTATTTGGTTAATTAAATCTTGACCTACAGACTTAACCGCTAACTCTTTTAATGAAGGTCGCGCCGCCTCATACAACTCAATGTATTTTTTGTCTTGGTAAGTGGTTAACAGCTGATCATGCAAATCTTGTAAGGCTACAATAATTGTTTTTAACTCTTTTAAATGCCCCGATCGTTGAAGTTGCTGACGTTGCATTTTTTCGATTAAATCAGCGTACCAAAGTCTAATTTCTGATTTAACAGCCATTGGTTGGTCAAACCGCTGAACAATGTTTGTGTCAATTTGTGATAAGTCAAACTGAAAGGAGCGAATAATATCTTCGATTTGATACATGTACAGTAAATATTCTACAATATTTGTTCTTCGCTTTTCTCGAGATATTAACATATGCTTTCAGTAATTTAATGCTTTGCAAAATTGAGATTTATTTCATGAAATTAAGTCCTATCCGCCTCTCCATTATTGAAAGAATCAATGCTGTTGATGTTAAATTTCATCGGGACCTGCTTGCTTTGCTTTGCTCGCCCTTTGTATTCAAAGCTTTTTTCCCGAAACACCTGCTGTTTACCGAAGGTGAATTTTCGGATTTTGAAGAAGTGTGGGGTTGGTTCAAGCAGGTGGAAAACGAGCCGTTTCCAAAAGACCTAAATAAACTTCGATTAGGTAAATATGCTGAAGAATTATTGTATTTCTATTTTACCAAAAGCCCAAAATACATAGCTCTTGGCTACAACCTTCAGCTCATTGATGGTAAACTAACTGTTGGAGAAATTGACTATTTGTTAAAGGACAAAAATCAGAATGAATTCATCCACATGGAATTAGCCATCAAGTTTTTCCTAAAAATTGAAATTAATAGAGAGAATCAATGGATTGGCCCCTCAACGAAAGACAACCTTACAAAAAAGAGAAACAAACTGTTACATCATCAGCTGCAGCTAACCACAACCTACAAGTATTTAATTCCAACAGAATTTCAACAGATCAACTTTACTCCTAAATTACTTTTAAAAGGTGCGGAGTTTATTCATTTTCCTGATTATACAGGCACATCAGACCCACTTGTAAATGCGTGGTGGCTGCATATAGACCAGCTTGAAAAGATTAATAAAGGGGATTTTACATATGCTATAATACCCAATCGAAAAGATTGGATTTTTCCATATAACCAACGTCTCGAACGTTTTACTTTTGATGAATTAGCTTTAGAACTAAAGGACTACCTAGAATTGCAAAATGAGATACTTGTTGCCCGTTTTAATCAGCACGGAACACCTATTGACCGAGGCTTTATAGTTCGATCAAATTGGCCATTTTAAAGGCTCATTTTATCTTTCAGTTTAGCTGCTTGTCTTCTTGAAATTTCTATCTGCTTGCCATCCGTCAGGGTAACCCTCAACCCTCCGTTGAACCAACTTTCTATCGATTCTATCCAGTTTAAGTTGATAATGAACTTCCGGTTTGCTCTAAAAAACGCCTTGGAATCTAAGCGTTGCTCCAAATTATTCAACGACTTCAAAATTAAAGGCTTATTTTTTTCAAAATACACCCTAACATAGTTCCCCTCAGATTCAAAAGCACTTACATCTTTCAATCGAACAAACCAACACTTCTCTCCATCTTTCACAAACACCTGATCGTTTGGCCCTAACCTTTTTGACGAGTCTTCTTCTTCGTCCACCTCATCAATCTCTTCTTCCTCTCTGACGTTTTCGGTTAACTTTTGAATACAATCTCTAAGCCTATCTTTTTCAATTGGTTTAAGCAAATAATCAAATGCATTTACCTCAAAAGCCTTTAAGGCATATTCATCGTATGCTGTGGTAAACACCACCTGAGGCACAAATGAAAGCTCTTCAAGCAAATCAAAACCAGTTTTTTCAGGCATTTGAATGTCTAAAAAAATCAAATCTGGTTTCAATGCCTCAATGTTTTTCTTAGCATGATCCGCGTTGTGACTTTCGCCAATAATTTCAATTTCCGGATAGTCTGCCAATAGGTTAGTCAGTTCTTTTCGAGCCAGTCGCTCGTCGTCAATAATTATTGCTTTCATAATTCATCAGTTTTATCTTCAAGGTTACTTTTCAGCACTTTAATTTCTTTTATTTTATCCGGAATAGTCACTTCAACCATAACTGTTCCTGTTTCTGTGTTCGAAATGCTTAACGATCCATTTTCACCGTATAGCAGAAACAACCGTTGCCGGCTATTTAAGAGCCCAAAACCTGGTTCACGGTCTGTTTCCTCCCTACAGTGTCCAGTATTTTCAATAATCAATTTGAGATTGGTACCAGATTTTCGTGCTCTAATTTCAATCGTTCCTCCTTCTGCCAGCTTGCTTATGCCGTGCTTTATTCCATTCTCTACCAACGTTTGCAATAACATCGGTGGCACTTTGTGTTCTTTGGTGTCTTCGTCAATAGCATAACGAACCATTAACCGTTCCTCAAAACGGGTCTTTTCCAAACTCAAGTAGTCATTCACTAATTGTAATTCTTCACGTAACGGAATAACTTGTTGCCTGCCCATGAGCAAGGAACTTCGTAATATATTAGATAAACGAGTAATAGAGTCTTTTGAATGTTCCGGATTTTCATCAACCAGGGCACGAATACTATTCATTGAATTAAAAATAAAATGAGGATTCAATTGAGACTTTAGCTTGTTCAGCTCTACCTCAGTACTTAAAGCTTGCCACCTTAAGTTTTTAATTTCCTCTTTTCTATAATTCTGAATAAAATGGAACAAGAAATACATTAACGACCACAATACGAATATAATGGAAAGGCTCATTGTATTTTGAAGAATATCAAGCGTAACCAAAACAACTTCTTGCTTCACAATTAGAATGTCGAAGAAAAAAGTGTGCAGAGCGAAAAAAGCCAATCCGCAAAGAATAGAGGTAAGGATAACTCTGGGAATTAGGTCAACAATTTTTAAATTCAACCAATCTAATTGCAATACCAACTCACGATAAGTATGCGAAATAAGTAATCCCAAGCTAAATGAAATGGATAAGAAAGAAACCAAGTACACATCGAGCTCCTTGCCTTTTAGCTCATTTAACACCCACATTATAAAGGTGTAACTAAACCACCCAAGTAGCTGGCAAGTCCAATACAATCGAAGTTTGGGCATCATAGAGGTTTTGTTTGAGCTGAAGTTTATAAATTTATGTTTATTAATTTTATAATGAGAAATAAACCTCGTTTTAGGCAACATCTCAAGTGCAATCAAGTTGTAAATGCTATGAACCAAATTAAATTCAAATTTGAAATTTAGAATTTGAAATACACCAAAGGAAAATTCGTATTACAAGTGGAAATTATTAGAACTAAAATCAGCTTTATGAATGTAAGATACTTTGTTGTTGCACTAGTTTTTGCTTTTATGACGAGTGCAGCCTATGGCCAAGCACGCGAAGGAAATAGCCGACCAACTGCAGAAAAAACGAATCAAAAAAATAAAGGCTTTCAACTTGACAAGGTTATGGTGGGAGGAAACTTCGGTGCACAGTTTGGCACCATTACCATCGTTCACTTGAACCCCACTGTTGGCTATAAATTAAAAGAAAGTTGGGTTGCAGGTTTTAGCGCTACCTATTTATATGCAAAAGATGATCGCTTTCGCCCAAGCTACGTGAATAATATTTACGGCGGAAGTATTTTTACACAGTATTATTTCTTGCAGAACTTTATTGCTCATACCGAATACGAAGTACTAAACGTAGGCGAGCAAATTGATGGTAGAAGATTGAATGTAAATGGTTTTTTAGTGGGAGGTGGTTACCGCTCTCAAATTGGAGGAAACTCTTTTGCCAATATTATGGTGTTATATAATTTAATTGACAATCTAAACTATCCATACCGAAATCCAATCATTCGAATTGGATTTGGAATTGGTTTATAAACTCGTCGGTACCAAAACCCGCTCATTTTTCCATTTGCCTGACCAATTCTGTAAAGGAATAACTTCTCCTTCTTTATTGAGAAAATCTCCGTTCGGATTTTGCTTTATTTTCCAAAGCAATCCACTTTCCAAAGCTAAAAGCACTTGATGCAAAAGCACTTCCCTTGACTCTCCCTTTATTTCGCTTCCAACTATATTATTTCTCAAATCCATTTCCATCGCTGCTTCGTCGGGTAAAAATGCTTCTTCCAATTCTCCCCGTTCAAAATCTTTTCGATTCTTTTTTTCATGCGCTTTTCCTAGTTTCAACGACTTTCTGGCTCCAATTTCTGAGGACAAAACCGCCATCCAATACGCATGTCGAACCGCATCTGCTTTGCTCCCACTCAAGGTATTTCCTGTAAAATAATTTGATTGCTTTAAGCTATCAACTACGTTTAAAACATGTTGACTGATTTTATAAGCTCGCTTTGCAACAAAAGGATGTGTCACTACCCAAACCTTTTCAGCTGAGCCTAATTTTTTCCACGCAACTTTTTGAGCCGACAGGTGCAGACTCGAAAACAAGAAAAGTAATGCGATGAACTTATTCATACCATTCACTCAACAAGGCTTCTCCACCTAAATTGCGCATTTGCCGCAACACCCACTGCTGCCGTTTCAGCATGTAGCCCGATGGTTTTTTTAATTTATAAATCAACGGATTGGGCAATGCCGTTGCCATCAGAGCAGCATCATTGCGCGATAGCTTGTTGGCCGATTTTTTAAAATATTTTTGAGCTGCAGCTTCAGCTCCATAAACCCCTTCACCTAATTCTACCACGTTCACATACACCTCCATTATGCGTTCTTTGCCCCACACCAATTCAATTAAAAAGGTGAAGTATACTTCTAAGCCTTTTCTAAAATAACTTTTGGTGGGCAGTAAAAAAACATTCTTTGCCACCTGCTGACTGATGGTACTTGCTCCACGAATTTTTTTTGCACCCTTATTGCTTTCAATGGCCTTTTTTATGGCTGCTACGTCAAACCCATTGTGGTCTAAAAACTTCTGATCTTCTGAGGAAATAAACGCCAAGGGCAGAGAAGAATCAATCTCCTCTAGATCCTGCCATCGGTAATCGATGCTGTAATTTTCTTGATTCCACCACTTGTATACCATCATTCCCGTTATTGGAGGGCTAACGAATTTATACGCAACTACCCAAAGCAACGATAGCACTAAGGCAGCTACTCCAACTTTTAACAAGTACAAAAATAGTTTACGGGCAATTTTTCTCACTCGATAAAGATAATTTTTTGAACCAATCAAGAGTTCATCTGTTTCATTTAAAAAACAAACAATGAAAAAAATAGCATTCATATTAGCATTAGGAACTTTAGTTGCCTGCGGAGGCGAAAAAAAAGCTGACAACAAAGTAGAAAAAGCCGCCACTGAAGTAGTTGAAGAAACGGAAGAGGTAATGGAGGAAGCAATGGAAATTGTGGAAGACAAAGAAGTAGTAGAAATTACAGTAGCCGCTTTAGGTGAAAGCATGGCAGAAATTGCTTTTGAACCGAAGTCTATTTCAGTTCCTGCAAATTCGAGAGTAAAATTAACCTTTGAGAACAAAAGCTCTGCAGAAGGCATGCTGCACAACTTTGTGTTAGTAGAATTAGGTAGTGGAGCTGAAATTGCAACGGCAGGAATGAAAGCCGGCTTAGACAACAACTTTGTACCGAAAGATGAAAGAGTAATTGCTTACACAGCAGTAAGCAATATGGGCAAAACATTGACCATAGAGTTTGACGCTCCTGCTAAAGGTTCATATCATTATGTGTGCACCTATCCCGGGCACACCAACATGATTGGAAGATTTAATGTTGAGTAGGGATAAGATTAGTTAATAAAGCAAAAACGCCGCTGTGAAAACAGTGGCGTTTTTTTGTTTGGGCTGTATATTGAACCAGGGAATTTGAGTTAGAAGAGTATTGTCTCAGAAGCTAATAAGATTGCATGTACCTGAATGGTTCAAAAGTGCCATACCTTTAAAAGTATGAAAAGTAGACTTCTCATGGTTATTGTTTAATTAATTTCTTGGTAATAATTTCCCCAGAGGTAAGGGTAACTTTTAAAAAGTAAACCCCGGGTGTAAGGTTGGTGAGGTTGAGCATTCTTTTGTTCACACTTCGACCATCCTTCCTTTGGTCGGAGCTCAGGGTGACAAAAGTGTTGGTATTTTGATAGAATTTGTCAGGCTGAGCGTTGAAATTTTGAGGAACGAATAAATTGAAACTGGTCGAAGCCCCAGACAAATTCAACACCTCAATCCGCTCAATACCCAACTCACTTTCTACCGAAACTATACCATTACTTGGGTTGGGGTAAACCGAAACCTCTGAGGAAGCTCCCCGAGCGGAGCCGAGGGGCGCTTCCTCAACCCCAGTAACCAGACCTGTTAAACGCACCAAAGGTTGACTTGGCTGACCATCCCATTTTAAAAAATCTCCACCAACGTAATAACCACCAAATTTGGATTTGTAAATGAATTCAACTAAAGGGTAATTAGCTCCTAGAATTATTGAACTATCTGGACCGCCGGTATTGAAATACGCCGGATCAACCGCACCAGAACTATCAATTTTAGCAATGCTAGGCCTTGGAAAACCTTGGTAACTATTAAAAGTACCTCCAACTAAATAACCTCCATCATCAGTTGGTGCTATTGGCGATGTGCCAGAATAGAAGTTATTGGTATCAATAGGCCCTGAAAAATTCATAAAGGTTGGGTCTAAACTCCCATCAGCATTTAACCGAACCAAACTGTGGTATTGTGTTTGGCCTTTTAACAAAAAAGAACCACTTAAAAAAAACTTGCCGTTACTCTCCACCAAATGAGGATTGAAAAAATTAGAGGCAACAACGGTGCTCATGGGTGAGGAGAAGGTAGTATCCAACGTACCGTCTAAATAAATACGAAACAAACCATCTACCTGCACACCATTATAGTGCGTTAACCGAAACGGCTGACCATATACTAATAGGCGATTACTATCATACGGTAAAAAACCTCTTGGCGCAGCATTGGCAATGCCAATAAAGGTACTGTCCCATAAACCCTGAGGGTTTACCTTTACAATGTGTCTGCCCGGGAAAGTATCTGGAGGGTTGATAATAGGACACGCCTGCCCGTTTCCTCCAGCTCTATTGCCAAAAAGCGTTGAACCATCTTGGTACACATAAAACCTTCCGGTTCTGCAACTTACTTTTTTAAGGTAATTCAGCGCCCAAGGAATATTCCAACGGTTGCCATTTGTATCAATAAACCCATATGCGCCATCTCCGTTAATCAAGATAGAATCGTTGTAAAAGTCAACTATTCCACCACCAGATTGACTGTTAAAATTATAATTGGGGCTACCAGTTCATTTGGTAGAACCAACATATCTGTAGAATACGCCCATAGTGGTGATGTCAAAGCTTCCGGCAAAAACAATATTACCTGAGGGTAACTCAATTAAAGTTCCTAAATATGGGCTATTTTGAGTCCGAATGTCAAAAAAAGGTTGAAAATTTGGGTCGAGTTGAAAGGACTGAGCGATTCCGCCCAACGTTAATTGAAAAATAATAATGAAAAAAA